>WRFT01000007.1 GCA_009776385.1 Clostridia bacterium | reverse complement strand
GTGAATAATGGCGTCTCATGGCGGCCGGGATGCGCATCACACGATCAGCATGCTCTTCACCTTTACGCTGGTCGCGTTGTTTGCCATTATGATGTTATTAATGGTGGTTATCTCCGCGCAGGGTTATAAAAAAACCATAGAAAGCGGCGAACATACCGCCGGATTCCGTACGGCGCTGGGCTATGTGGGGGGAAAGGTGCTGTCCGGCGCGGCCCGTGACGGGATACGCGTGGAGCATGTGGACGGCGTGGATGTGTTATTTTTGCAAATGATTACCGAATACGATGAACTCTTCGAGACAGCCATCTATTGCTATGACGGCATGCTGATGGAGCTGGGCTATCTTCCGGAGGATCTGGATTTTCATTTGGAATACGGCAATGAAATGATAGAAATGGACGCGTTTACCGCCGCGTTAGACAGGGAGGCGGGCTTGCTGATTATCACCGAGCGAAGCGCGAACGGCAAGGGCCAGTCGTTAAGAATAGCCTTGGGCGCGGCAGGGGAGGTTGATCCATGAAAAGAGATTCGTCAAGCCTCTTATTGCTGGAAATGACATTGGCAGTCCTCTTTTTCGCCTTGTCCGCCGCGGTTATTTTACAGGTATTCATCGGCGCGCACCGTAAGAGTGTTCAAAGTGAAGTGGTGGCTACCGCTACACTGCTGTGCGAGGATGCCGTGAACGCCATGCGCGCGTCGCAGCGGGAAATGGATGTGTTTTTTACCCGGGACGGCTATACCAAAACAGACAGGGGCTATGAAAAACAAGTGACGGTCAATGACCGCCGTTATACCCTTTCCTTTACGGGCAGGGAGCATCGCGGCGAGGCCGGCGTGCTGATACTGGGTGAAATAGCGGCATACTATGCCGGTGATCCGGAACCGGCGCACAGCATGGGTGCCGCTTGCTTTTACGCGGGAGGTGCCGGCCCGTGAAAAAGAGCAAGCAATCGTTTAAAATGGGTGTGGGCGTATCGTTGCTGCTGATTATTTTAGTGGTTATCAGTATGACGACGCTCAGCGTCCTGGCGCTTTTAAGCTCGGTCAACGACCTGAAGCTGACGCAGAAACGGCAGGCCTATATAAAAGAACTCGCGTTGGCAACCGTTCATTATGAAAGCGCGCTCTTTACGGTTAATGAGGCCAATCACGCGGGCGACCCGCGGCAAGCCTTCTATGAGGGCGTGGCTATCGACTGGCAGGGTGATACGGCGCAACTGACGTCGCCGTTTCATGATTACATGGCGGTGGTGGGCGTCGTTCGCGTAACGGATGCCGGCATTGAACGCAAATCCTACGAAATAGCCAACTTCGCGGAATGGGAAGCCGATGACTCGTTGGATCTGTTCAACGGTGATTTCGCGTTTTTCACCGAAGGATGGCCCGACGACGGTTTTTTTGAAGATATCGACGAATAAAGGGGCGCTCTGATTTGGAATTATCTGAAATGCTTCAAATTGCACTGAATAAACGGGCCGCGGATGTGTTTATTTTACCCGGCTCACCCATCACCATGCGCATCGGAGGCCAGGTGGTACCCATCGGAGAGCAGAAACTGCTCCCGCCGGATACGGAAGAGCTTGTCCGATCCATTTACAACCATTCCGGCGCCAGAGATATGGGCAAACTGCTGGATACGGGCGACGATGATTTCTCTTTCTCCGTGCAAAACATGGGCCGTTTTCGCTGTAACGCGTACAAACAGCGCGGCACGATTGCCAGTGTCATCCGTTTGGTGGCGGTTGGCCTTCCGGATCCGAAATCCTTAAGCGTGCCTGAAAATGTATTAAAATTTGCGCAATTCAGAAAAGGCATTGTACTGGTAACGGGCGCCGCCGGCAGCGGTAAATCCACCACGCTGGCCTGTCTGATTGATAAAATTAACAACGAGCGTCAGGATCACATCATTACCCTGGAAGACCCGATAGAGTTTTTGCATCCCCACAAACAATCCATCGTCAGCCAGCGTGAAGTTCCCAGCGACACGGTGTCTTATGAAAAGGCGCTCCGCGCCGCGCTTCGGCAATCGCCCAATGTCATTCTGCTGGGAGAAATGCGCGATTTTGAAACCATCTCAACCGCCATATCCGCGGCCGAAACGGGGCAGCTCATTTTCTCAACGCTGCATACCGTCGGCGCCGCGCAAACGGTAGACCGTATATTGGATTCCTTCCCCGCGGCCCAGCAGCAGCAGATACGTATTCAGCTGTCAATGGTTTTAAGGGCTGTCGTTTCTCAGCAGTTAGTGCCCACGACCGACGGAAAACTAACGCCCGCTTTAGAAGTGATGATCGTCACACCCGCCATTCAAAACCTCATCCGCGACGGGAAATCGCATCAAATAGATAATGTCATTTATTCCAGCGCCGCAGAAGGCATGCAAACGATGGACGGCGATTTATTACGGCTTTACAAGGATAACCGCATCACCAGAGAGAACGCGCTGTCCTTCTCCATTAATCCGGAGACGATGCTTAAAAGAATGACGGCATTGGGATAAGCTGTATAGGCAGCTTTCAGTTTTACTTGTTTAACGTAACCGATTCAGGCGAAAATGACTGCATATATCGTGCTTGTACGCTTGCGATTCCGGAGGTGTGTGATGGACAGGCTGTATTGCGTGGTTCCCTGCTATAACGAGGAAGAAGTCATTCATGAAACGGCTCAAAGGCTTTTACAAAAGCTGGAGTCGCTGATGGCTGCCGGGCAGATTGCGGCGGACAGCCGTATCCTTTTTGTTAATGACGGCTCAAAGGACAAGACATGGCCGCTTATTGAGGCGCTGCATCAAACCAATCCCATCTTTTCAGGCGTCAACCTGTCACGCAACCGCGGGCATCAAAACGCGCTGCTGGCCGGTTTGATGACCGTACGGGAACGCTGTGATGTGTGCATCTCCATGGATGCCGACTTACAGGATGATATCAACGCGGTGGACGCGATGCTGGCCGAGTACAAAGCCGGCTGTGATATCGTTTACGGTGTTCGAATAGAACGGACGACAGATACCGCATTCAAACGCGTAACCGCGCACGGGTTTTATACCTTCATGAAGGCGATGGGGGTCAATATTGTCTATAACCACGCGGATTACCGCTTGATGAGCCGCCGTGCCCTGGATGCGCTGGCCGAATACCGGGAAGTACATCTGTTTCTGCGCGGCATGATTCCGCTGGTGGGGTTTCGTACCGCCGTTGTGCCGTATGCAAGACGCGAGCGTTTCGCTGGCGTATCGAAGTACCCGCTTAAAAGAATGCTCGCGTTGGCGCTGGACGGCATCACTTCATTCAGTGTTCGCCCCATCCGGCTGATTGCGGTACTGGGCGCCTTAATCTTCTTAATCAGTTTGGTGATGGTCATCGTCTTTCTTTTTAAAAATGCCTCAGGGGATACCGTGCCGGGCTGGACGACGCTCGCCTGCTCTATCTGGGCGCTGGGCGGCGTCCAAATCATGTGTCTGGGGCTCATCGGCGAGTATATCGGAAAGATATATCAAGAAACGAAACAGCGGCCGCGGTACATCATCGAATCGGTACTGGACGAGCGGGAGGGCCTTCAGGATGGCTGAAACATCCGTTTGGGTAAGGCTTATGCGGCGCGGAAAAATAACAGGGCAGGCTACGGAGCCCTGCGCGCGGGAAGACGCCGCCGCCGTGCTGAACGCCATCTGTGAACGATTAGATATCAGCAAACCCATATGGCTTCCGCATAATCTGCGCGAGTGGGAATGCTTCTCACTCACGCGGTTCCTGCCCGGCCAGTTTATCGACAGCGTTTCCTTCGACCGCATGGAATTGACATGGATTAACGCGGACGCGAAGCCCGCCGTGAATAGGGACCCGCGCAACGCGTAACCGGCATGGGCATGTTGCCTTAAAACATGGATACCTGCGAGTATTCATCCAGCCCGCGCAAGCAGCCGTGGGTGCGAAGCAGCGCGATGGCGTCGGAAGGCACCTTGGCGCGTTTCTTTAGGTCTTCTATGGATATAAAGGGCGTTTCCCTTTCCTTGACAATGTTCTGCGCCGCGGTTGCGCCCACGCCTGTCAGGGAGGTAAAAGGTACGCGCAAGTTTTCGTCTTCTATGATAAAACGGCTGACGTCGGACTTATACAGGTCGCATGGCAGGAAGGAGATGCCCCGCAGACGCATTTCCAACACCAGTTCCCAGGCGATGATCTCTGTTCGTTCCTTCGCCGTGATTTTTTGTTTCCGCGTGCGGTACCCTTCCAGCGTTTCACGGATGACATTAGGGCTTGAAAGCATGCGCGTCGCGTCAAATCCGTCCCCCCGGATGGTAAAATAGGCGGCGTAGTATGCGGTTGGCCGGTATATCTTATACCATGCGATGCGAAGAGCCCCCATCACATAGGCTACGGCATGCCCTTTAGGAAACATGTATTGAATTTTTTTACAGCTATCTATAAACCACGCCGACACGCCCGCTTCAAGCATCGCCTCTTCCATCGCCGGCGTCAGCCCTTTGCCTCTGCGGACATGCTCCATGGTGTCAAAGGCCATCTTGGTATCCACGCCCTTGCGAATCAACCCCAGCATGATGTCTTCTCGCGTGCAGATGCAGTCTTTTAGGGGTGCGATGCCGGCTTTGATAATATCTTGCGTGTTGCCCCTCCATACATTTGTCCCGTGAGAAAGGCCGGATATACAAATAAGCTCTTGAACGGTTTTAGGTTTGGTCTCCTCCAACATCCCGCGTACAAACTCCGTACCGAACTCCGGTATGCCCAGGGTGCCCGTAGCGCAGCCGATATCTTCCGCGCTGACGCCTAACGCTTCAGGCCCTGTAAAGAGAGACAGGCATTGCGGGTCATCCAGCGGCAAATCGTCCGCGCGGATATGGGTTAAGTTTTCCAATTCGTATATCATGCTGGGGTTATCATGCCCCAGTATATCCAGCTTCACCAAGGTATCGTGCATGGATTCAAAATCAATATGCGTGGTGATAATGCCCTTATCCGGATTATCAGCCGGGTGTTGCATGGCCGTAAAACTGTAAACATCGTAGTTACTGGGGATGATGACCATGCCGCCTGGGTGCTGGCCCGTTGTTTTTTTAACGCCCGTGCAGCCGGCCGCCAAGCGTTTTACCTCCGCCTCTCCGGTGTACAGATCGCGTTTTTCCAAGAACTTTCTGGCGTATGCTTGCGTTGTCTTTTCCGCGAGTTTATTAATTGTACCCGCGCGGTAAACCCGGCCCGCGTCGCCTACAATCTCCTCTACGTGTTTATGCGCGGTCGCCTGATACTCACCCGGAAAATTCAAGTCGATATCCGGCACTTTATCCCCTTTGAAACCTAAAAAGACCTCGAAAGGAATGTGGTATCCGTCCTTTATCAGCTTTTCGCCGCATTCGGGGCAGGTACGGTCCGGCATATCAGGGCCCGTAAAAAACGCGCCGGTCTCCTCGTCAAAATAGCCTTTCCGGCATGCCCTGCAGCGGTAATGCGGCGGAAGGGGGTTGACCTCCGTAATACCGCACATTCTTGCCGCAAACGAAGAACCTACCGAGCCGCGTGACCCCACCGCGAAACCATTTGCTACGGTGGTGGAAACAAGCCGGCAGGCAATGAAATAGAGTGTGGAAAAATCATAACGGGTTATGGCGTCAAGCTCCTGCTCAAGACGGTCTGATACAATTTCGGGCAACTCATTACCGTACCATTCGCGCGCCCGTTCTCTTGCCATGGAAGTAATGGCTTCCTCGGAGCCGGGAATATACGGTTGAAAGGTTTCCTTGCCTTCGGGAAGTTCGGGGAATAACCGTATCTGTCCGGACACGCTCTCGGCGATGCGCCGCGGGTTGGTGACCACAACCTTGAGGGCATTTTCAGCGCCTAAGTAGGAAAACGCTTCCAGCATCTCTTCCGTTGTTTTAAAATAGAGCGGCGGCTGCCGGTCACTGTCCTTATATCCTTGGCTGTCTTGAATAACGGCGCGGAAAACCGCGTCCCGCGGCTCCAAAAAATGGACGTCTCCGGCGGCGATAACCGGTTTTGCAAGCCGTTCGCCCAGTTCAAACAGCTTACGGTTCATGTCTCGTAAGGTTTCTTCATCCTTTACCCGGCCTTCATCAATTAAAAACAGGTTGTTGGCGGTGGGCTGTATTTCCAGATAATCATAAAAAGAGGCGATTTGTATCAGTTTATCGTCTTCTTCACCGTTTAAAACCGCTTGAAACAACTCGCCGGACTCGCAGGCGGAGCCCAACAGCAGGCCTTCACGGCATTCCTGCAGCACATGCCTTGGGATATTCGGTGTTTTCCGATGGTATTTCAAATGCGCCTGCGATACGATGCGATACAGATTCTCCACACCTGTTTGGTTCTTAGCCAGAAGAACGATGTGCGTGTTATACCCGACGGTACCGGAACGCAGCGTTTCTTGCAGTTGGTTAAGCGATTCGGCGCCGGTTGCCCGGGCGTCTTCAATCATGCGTAACAAGCATTGCGCCAACGCGGCGGCGGCGGTACGAACGCCTTCATCCTCTTTATATGATATTTTCAGCCATCTGCAAATTGTTTTCAGTTTATGCCGCGATAATTGGGGATACATCCGTCTGGCAATGGTCAGCGTGTCCAGCACCGGGCCTGAAAAATGCAGGCCGAGCCGTTTGAACTCGGCGGCCAGCATGGCGTACTCAAACGCGACGCTGTGCGTCGCCAGCGAGCAGCCCTCCATAAAACGGTAAAGTTCCCTAAGGGCTTTTTCCGGCAATGAGGATGCGGGCAATTGCTGCCCGGTACTTGAGCTGTCGGAATCCCCCGCGGCCTCGTGACCCTCTTGAAAAAAGACCGAGTCGATAACCGTGTTGTTTCCTATTTTTACTGCCCCGATGGCGGTTAAGCGGTCTTCCCGTATATCCGGGCCGGATGCCTTGAGCCATAAAACAACAATAGGTTCTGAAAGGGCGCGCCCGTCGCCGTTGCAAACCGCTTCCGCTTCTTGCGTTAAGTAAGCCTCACAGCCGGGAATAAGTTTGATATGGTTCTCTTTGGCCGCCGTAAAGGCAGCGGGAAAGGCTTGTACAACGCCGTGATCGGTGATGGCAACGGCGCTATGGCCCCATTGCGCGGCTCTTTCAATTAAAGCCTTCGTGTCGGTTAATGCGTCCATGGCGGACATGCGTGTGTGCGCATGCAGTTCGACGCGTTTTTCGGGCGCGTTATCCATCCGTTCTTTTACCGCTATTTGTTTGGCGGAGCGAATGGTGAACACCAGATCGTTTTCAAACTTGTCATACGCGCATTCCCCGCGCGCGCGGATGCGGATGTTCTCTTTAAAATCGGATGCCTTATCCCATGCGGCGGATCGTTCCGCATCCGATACGGTGATATCGTCATAACGCCTGTCGTTACGGCTCTGGTACCGTATAAAAAGTTTACAGGAAACGGAGGAGGTATCATCCGTCAAGATAAAAGATACCAGCAGTTTTTCACCACCCGGCAGTTCCCTCATCTCCGTCGCGGAAACATCACCCTGAATGAGGACCACACCGGAGTCATTTTTCAAACTGTTTATCGGCACGGGGTTTCCTTTGCCGATAGCGCGGCCGTATAGATGCTGTTCGCGGTTTCGCCCGTTTTTACCATTCCCGGGCGCGTTGTTATTCTCGCGCTCAATAATTTGCGCGATAAAGCGTTCATCCTCTTCCCAGACGGTTACCGGCAGCTGTGGGGGATGCTCTTGCTCGGTTTCCTTTACCATATAGCGGATGGTAACATCGGCTCTGAAAACCTCCTGTATCGCCTTGCGCAGCCTGTCTGCTATAGCGTTGTTCTCCGCGTATTTTAAAGTCAGGCTATCGGGGAACTCTAACGTCAACGCGCCTTGATGCATTTGCCACCCTATCGCGTCAACCCATGCCGCGGCAACTGGGAAATTGCGTAGCAAGAAGGATTTTAAAATAAACAGGTATGCCGTAGGGTTTTCAAGAAAGGCGTCCTTTAAGGCGGGGGATGTGATGCGAACAGAAATGCGTAAGCGAGGGAAGGCCTTTTGCAATATTCTTTTAATTGAAAGAAACACGTCCTCACCAACCAATACATCGGATAAAAACGTGATATAAGCCTGCGCGGTACGCCTGTGAAAGGCGACGCTTTCACAGTCCAGCTTCCCTTCAAGCCCCGGATGCGCCGTGTATATCCGGTCCAGCAATTGTTCATAAGTCATGGGTCAAGTTCCTTTATGTACGTGCGCGCCGCCGTGATAAGCGCGTTGACCGGATCGCCCTCTATCTTCTTTAATGGGCTTCCTTTCATAAACAGGACGCAGCCGTCCGGCGTACCCGCCAAACCGATATCCGCCTCACGCGCCTCACCGGGCCCGTTTACCGCGCAGCCCATAACCGCAAGCGTAAGGGGCACGCGAATGCCGCGGAACTCAGCCATAACGGCCTTTGCGATACGCTCCACATCCATACAAGAACGCCCGCAGGTAGGGCATGCAATGAGACGAACGCCCGCGCTGCGTATTTTCAACGCCTCTAAAATGGCCGCCGCCGCTTCAACCTCCCGAACCGGATCGCCTGTCAAGGACACGCGCAGGGTATCCCCGATACCGTTTAGAAGCAGCGCGCCGATACCAATGGCGGACGCGACGGTACCCTGCTCCGGAAGCCCGGCCTCCGTGACGCCTAAATGCAGGGGATAATCACAGTTTTGAGCGGCCAGCGTATAGGCATTAAAGGTGGTGGTAACATCGGAGGATTTTAAAGATAAAACAACAGCGTCAAACCCCTCGCTTTCCAGCAGACGCGCGTGTTCGAGCGCGGAGTCCACCATGCCGCGGGGGGTGATGCCGCCGTCACGTTGAAGGATGGCCTTTTGTATGGAACCGGAATTGACGCCGATACGCACCGGAACACGATGCGCTTTCAGGCATGCGGCCAGTTCGCGCACGGCGGAAGCGCCTCCGATGTTGCCCGGATTAATTCTAACCTTTTGAATGCCGTTCTCTATAGCCCGAATGGCCAAATGATAGTTAAAGTGTATATCCGCTATCAACGGAACCGGGCTTTGCTCGCAAAGGCGGCGCACAGCGTCCGCGCAAACCTCGTCATAAACCGCTATACGAACCATATCGCATCCGGCCTTGTGAAGCGCCGTAATCTGAGCGAGGGTTGCTTCGATATCCGCCGTATCGGTGTTGGTCATGGATTGAATGGTGACCGGATGGCCTCCGCCTATGGGAATACCGCCTACATAAACTGTTTTTGTCAAACGCATGTTAAAAGATCAACCTCCCCCCAGCAAGCGGGCGATGTCTTTATAGGTTAATAATACCAACAGGCCCAGCAGAAGCGCGAACCCCGCCAAGTGGATGGTAGATTCAATTCTGCGTGGAACAGGCTTTTTTCGGACACCCTCAATCAACGCAAACAAGATACGGCTGCCATCCAAGCCGGGTATGGGAAGTAAATTCATCAGCCCTAAATTGACGGATATAAGGATAAGCAGCTCACCGAAAGCGCTTATGCCTTCATCGGCCGTTACATCGGCGATGATAGAAACAATCCCCACCGGCCCTACGACGTTTTCAATGCCTTCGCGGCTTGTAAAAATTGTCGCGATGGAACGAAACACGGCTGTCGAGGCCGAGGCGAACAGACTAAAGGTTTCCTCCACGACTTCGCCTGGCGATAAAAGGCGGTGATTGACAGCCTCCGACCGCATGGCGATGGTTACCCCCAGCTTATAGGGGGCAGAATCACCCTGAATATAACGCGGCACGGCGGATAACGCCAACTCCCTGCCGTCACGAAGGATGCATAGCGCTATTTCGTTACTGAGAGCGGCTTGCGTATTAAGCGTATCGATGAGTGATTGCGGTGTGTTTAGGTCAATGGGGACGTCGTTGATGGTGATGATTTGATCGCCGGGTATGAGCCCCGCCGCGCCCGCGGGTGAAGCGCTGTCCACGCTGTGTATATAAAGCGAGTCCTTTATGGGAACAAGGTCGTATAGGGTAATTAACGAAAACAGGATGGCCGCCGCCAAAATCGCTACAATAAAGTTCATTCCGGCGCCCATTACAATGGTAATCAGCCGCTTATAAACAGGCTGACGATGGTATGCGTCCGGATTATCTGAATCTTCCGCATTCGCATTATCTTCGTCATAAAACGCACAGTACCCGCCGAACGGTATCAGGCGGATAACATACACTGTCGCATACTTCCGGCTATGCCATTTTACCAGCTTCGGACCCAACCCCACGGCAAACTCCCTGACGGGAACGCCTGTCAGACGCGCGGCGGTGAAATGCCCGAGTTCGTGTACGGTGATGAGAAATAAAAGCATTAATATGGCGTATACAATGGTCATGGAATGCCTCCTTGTATCAGTTCACGTGCCTTCACGCGTGCCCTTTGATCTGCGTTAAGGATATCCGAAAGGGTCTCATCGGGGAAGTACCCTAAGGCGTTAAGCGTACGTTCTACGGTTTGCGCAATGCCGGTAAAGGGGAGCCTGCCTTCTAAAAAAGCCGTAACGGCTTCCTCATTGGCCCCGTTCATGATACAAGCGGCCGCGCCGCCCTCCGTAAGGCATTCATAACCGAGCCGTAAGGCCGGAAACCGTATCGGATCGCAGGGTTCGAATGTGAGCGGCGAAAGCTGCGAAAGCTGCGCGGCGGGGACCCCCGCGTCCAGCCTGTCCGGATAAGCCATGGCGTAAAGAATGGGTAAACGCATGTCCGCAAGGCCTATCTGGGCGATAATCGCGCCGTCTTGAAACACAACAGCCGAATGCATCAAGCTTTCTTTATGGATGAGGATCTCTATTTGCTCGGGATGAAGGGAGAATAACCATTTCGCTTCTATCATTTCCAATGCTTTGTTAAACATCGTTGCCGAATCGATGGTAATTTTCTTTCCCATACGCCAGTTGGGATGGCGCAGCGCCTGCTCAGGCGTAACGTTTTTTAGCTGCTCAAGCGAGAATGCTCTGAAGGGGCCGCCCGACGCGGTTAAAAGCACCTTCACCGGCGCGTTCGCGCCCGCGCCTTGCAGGCATTGAAAAATGGCGCTGTGTTCACTGTCCACCGGAAGCAAGGGACTATTCGCCCTTGCCGCGGTTCTCGTAACCAGCGCCCCCCCAGCGACCAAGGCTTCTTTATTCGCCAGCAATACTTGTTTCCCGTTTTGAAGCGCGCAAAGCACGCTCTCTAAACCCGCAATACCGACGATGGCTGCCAGCATCGTGTCATACGGCGCGTTATTAGCGATAGCCTGCAGCATACCGGGGCCGGACTGCCATTGTATGCCGCGTAAATCCTCAGGGATGTCACTTAGTTTGAGGGGTTGCGCAAGACCGGCGGTATCCGGCCGGAAGCGCCGCGCCTGCTCAAATAGTTTTTCCTTATTACGCCCGGCGCAAAGCGCCGTGATACGAAAACGTTCGGGATAAAGCGCGGCCGCTTCCAACGCCTGCTCGCCAATGGAGCCCGTACTGCCAAAAACAGCGATGCGCTTCATAGAATAATCAGGCGAAATAGAATGCGGCAGCAGAATACCGCAACGGTTACAAAGAGAATGGAATCCATGCGATCCATCATTCCGCCGTGCCCCGGAAAAATGCCGGAAAAGTCTTTCACGCCGCAATGCCTCTTAATTAAGGACGCGAACAGGTCGCCCATCTGTGCCGCGAGTCCGCCCGCTAAACCTGCTACGGCGCATTCCGCCAGGGAGGGCAGTCCGGCAACCGTTGTGGCGGTATGGGCGATAAGGCCCGTCGCTAACGCACCGGCAAGGCTGCCCAACAACCCTGCCACCGCGCCGGCAACGGTTTTCTTTGGACTGACTGCGGGACAGAATTTCCGCTTTCCGAACTGGCTGCCAACAAAGTAAGCAAGCGTGTCGCCGAATATGGAAATGGAAAATATCATGGCGTATAGGGTCACCTGCACAGCCTTTAAATCGTATCGCAGGATGGCAAATAAATATAAACCCGGCAGCGTGATAACGATAAAGGGCATGACGGATAATAAGGCGTCTTCCAGTTTCGGGTCATCACGGAAAAAGACGAGGGCAATGGTAACAAGGCATACCGCCGCTGCCGCGGGAATCAACAACGGTATTTGGGCTGCCGGTATCAACAACGCACCCAAAACCATGCAGGCCGAACCCGCCCAAAAGGGCCACTTTACCGGCCTGTGCCCGGCTGTTTTAAGCGCGATGAACATCTCATGGGCCGATAAACTCAACGCCAGCGCGGCGACCAAGGCGAAGGGAACCCCGCCCAACGCCACTATCAGCACGAGCGCCAATATCATAATGATTCCCGTGACAACCCTTTTAAGCATTTTTTTCACCTTCGCTGTTTCGCCCGGAATGGTCTCTGCGGCCGAAACGCCTGTCCCTGCTCATGAATTGCCCCAATGCGTTACGGTAGTCTTCCACCGTGAACTCCGGCCACAACGCGTTTGTGGACACGAACTCCGCATACGCGCTTTGATACAATAAAAAATTACTCAGCCGCATCTCCCCGCCGGTGCGGATAAGTAAATCCACGTCGGGAAGCCCCCGTGTGCTTAAGAAATCGGAGAACAAATCCTCGGTGATCTGTGATAAGGATAAATCGCCTTTTTGAACGGAACATGAAATCAGGGCAGCCGCGTGTATGATATCCGCACGGCCGCCGTAGTTCAAAGCGATGTTCAAATGAAGCCCCGAATTGTCACATGTACGTAACTCCGCACGCTCCGCGGCTTTACGCGGGCCATCCGGCAGATTGTCCCGGTCTCCCAGAATGCGGATGATGACGTTTTCGCGGTGCAGCTCGTCTATTTGCGAATTGAAAAATTCCTCAATCAGCAACATGAGCGCGCGAACTTCCTCATCGGGCCGTGTCCAATTTTCCGTGGAGAATGCGAATACGGATAAGGAATGGATGCCGATGTCACTCGATTCACGTACGATACCGCGAAGTGTTTCCACGCCGCTGCGGTGGCCGAAGGCGATTTGCAATTTATTCTTTTTAGCCCAGCGCCCGTTTCCATCCATGATAATGGCTACATGGCGCGGCAGCTTATCGGGCGCAGCACTCAAATTGCTCATGGAATATCCTCCCGGAAGGGTTCCCTTAAAGCCGCAGATGGCGGCGTTTCCGCTTCCGCCAAGGCATCACGAAAAACGGCGGCGATTAAAACGCGTCCGTCGTCCCGCACCGCCACGACACGCGCCTCCCCTTGCCGGTCAGGCTTGTTGGGCGGCGCCGTCATCTGAATGCGGATAGATGGAATGCCCCGCTTTTCTAAAATGGTGATAGCCTCATCCGTAGACAGGCCGAGAACATCATCGTACGGCGTGGTCAAACTTCCATGATTTCCTTTTCTTTATCCGCGCCGATCTTATCGATATCCTTAATGGCAGCATCCGTCACCTTTTGCAGTTCTTCCTCGGCTTTTTTAAGATCGTCCTCGGTCAGTTCCGTGCTCTTTTTCATTTTTTTAAGCTGTTCCATCGCATCGCGGCGAATGGAACGCGCGGCGACTTTGGCTTCCTCCGCGGATTTGCGAACCAGTTTAGAAAGCTCTCTTCGGCGTTCTTCATTAAGTTCCGGTACCGCAAGCCGGATTATTTTTCCGTCGTTGGAGGGGTTCAGCCCCAAATCGCTTTTTTGGATCGCCTTTTCTACCAGCGGGATGGTTTTGGGATCCCACAAGGAAATGGTCAGCAGCCGCGGTTCGGGGGAGCCGATGTTGCCTAATTGATTGATGGGCGTTTGAGTACCGTAGTAATCAACCATGATACGGTCCAACAACTGCGGGTTGGCGCGTCCGGCGCGCAGTGATTGCAGATCGCGCTGAAAGGCTGAAGCTGTTTTCTTCATTTTTTCCCTGGCTTCATCTATGACCGGTTTATACATATCCAAAAACCTCCGTTCGTGTTCCGTTATTTTCACATGGTCATTTTATCAATTCAACGTACGTATGGCAAGCGATATATGACGGGATTGATTGTCAAAATGATTGACTTCGCTTGCTTTCGTTGATATAGTATGCTCAGTTGCGAGCATGTTTATAACATGGGAATAAGTATAAAATGAGGTGGGCGGAATGAAGAATAAATGGGTCATTATTGTGGGGGCAGTCGTCATGACGGCGGCAATCGTTTTCGCGGTTGTCTTTTTTAACAAGACGAATGATCTTCAATTACAGCTGGATCGGCAGACGAGTTTAACGGTTTCTTTAGAAGAACAAGCCGTTGAGCTTCAATCCGGTATAGCCGAATTGGAAGCGGACTTAAGCCGTGTACGGGACGAGGCCGCAAAGGCTGCGGAGGAAGCCGCCGTAAAGGCTGCGGAGTTAACTGCCAATGCGGAGGAACTAACCGCTAAGGCGGAAGAACTGACTGCCGGCATCTCCCAATTAGACGCGGACTTAAGTCAGGCGCATGATGACGCCGCAAAGGCCGCGCAGGAAGCCGCCGCCAAGGCGGAAGAGTTAACCGCCAATGTTTCCAAGTTAGAAGCGGATTTAGATCAGGCGAAGGCGGACGCAGCCAAGGCCGCTCAGGAAGCTTCCGCTAAAACAGAAGAACTGGCCGCCGTCGCCACCGGGCTGGAGGCGGAGTTAAGTCAAGCGAAGGCGGACGCCGCCCTAGCCGCGCAAGAAGCCGCCGCCAAGGCGGAGGAACTCACCGTCAGATTGGTGATGCTGACTGAGTTAAATCAAGCACGAATCAATGCCGTCAGGTCCGCGGAAGAATCCGCCGCCAAAGCGGAAGAGCTTGCGGCCGCCGTTGCCGTTCTGGAAGCGGGTTTTAGTCGGGCGCAGGACGATATCATTCAAAAGGCGCAAACAGAAATCAAGAATAAGCAGCAGGAGTTGGACGCGGCTTACGCGGTCTTATCCAAGGTCAACGCCGAGTTGGTGCTCGCGCGCGGTAAGCTCGCGGCAGCAGAGGACGATAATACCCTTATCACCGATCTGACCGAAAATGTCGCAAAGCTGGAAGCGGAACTGACTCTGGCGCGTGACGCCGCGGATAAGGTGGCGGAGGAAGCCGCCGCTAAGTCGCAGGAAATGGCCGCCGGCTTGGCCAAGTTAGAGGCGGATTTAAATCAGGCACAGGATGCCGCCGGCAAGGCAGCACAGGAAGCCGCTGCCAAGGCGGAGGAACTGACCGCTCACGCGGCTTTACTGGAGGCGGAACTGGAAAAACTGCGCGAGAGCGTAGCGGAACATGCAGAATATTTTATCATCATCGATGATGTAATCCCTTCCGCCGCCTTAAACGAGGGCAAGGCGCTCGTTGTTGATATCACCTTTGAAGCGGGGAAACTGCCCCCGGAGCTCAGCACCGCGCAAGGTATTTATTCGGATATCATCAATACCTTAGGCTTCAGCCTCTTCACGCAGAAGACGGACGCGCAAAACTACTCGGGCGGCAGCTTAAAACTGGGCGGTCAAACCGCGCTGTCTGCCTCCGCGTATATTCAAGGCGATGTTTTGGTCATCGCTTCCGAGCTGTTTGGTGAAAATGCGATTGCCATTACCAGAGACGATCTGCGGCGTTTCGCGCAGGAGTTATCCGGGCAGATACCGGAGTTTCAAGGCCTATCGGAAGCGGATGTCGCCGCAATGTTTCAAGGTTACATCGATATCCTCTTCGACGGCATGCCGGATATGGCGATCGATTTTACCGAACTAAGCGAAAGCCTTAATCAATTTGAGGCGGATTTGTACTCCTTGATAGCAAAGCATATGCGCAATGTGGTGGTCTATGATTATGTGTCCGATAATGAAGGTACGGATCCCGGTATTCTTTCCACGCTCATCACATTAGAGTATCGCGATATCATTGGCATTTGGAAGGGTTACGGCCAAATAATAGAGCAAAACGAGCTTTTCAGCAGCTTCTTTTCCGGAATGCTTTCCGGCATAACCGCCATCGATGGGCTTCCCGCCGACATCACTTTCTCCGATATATGGAACTCGGTAATGGACGAACTGCCCGATGACGCTAAAATAACGCTCAACATCGTAACGGATGAGTATGGTCAAATTGTGCAAATCATCATGACAGTCTATCAGGCCGATGAACCCGCGGGTGAAATCGCATACGGAAGATTAACCGAAAACGGCGTCAAACGGCACAAGGTCTCTGTTGCTTCTTATTACGGCGGTTATAAAACGCAGGATGGTTCTTTCGAAATTCAACAAGCGATGAACGATAATGAACTGTTCTTGGCCTTTTTAGTGGATGACGAAGAAATTTTCCGTATAACTTACTATTCGGAAAAGAAGGGCGATTGTCTGGAAGCCATGCGTTTCCGTTTCATCGCGCCGGGTGTTGATTTCGGGGTAAACTATACAGCCGAACGGGCACCGCAGGCCGAGCTGACACATACCGCGCTCCTGTGGGCGAATGAACCGCTTCTTACCGTACATACAAACCTCCATGCGGCCGATGCGTTCCCCGTACCCGCGGCGGAAGACGCGCTCCTCGTTTTATCGCTTGATGCGTCTGACCTCCAAATCTTTTTAATGACACTGATGGAAAACGCGGCCACCTTACTGCAAGAGGCCGTCGTCATGCTGCCGGACAGCCTGCAAGTATTGTTGGAAACCATGTTCTAATACTTTAGAAAAACCGCTTACATACTATTACCCGTCTGACGGGACTTTACAAGCAGGGGATCGTGTTGAAACCCCCTGCTTGTTTTTTGCTTTCTTTTTTACTTTCTATTAGTATAAGCCACCAGGCGG
>WRFT01000006.1 GCA_009776385.1 Clostridia bacterium | reverse complement strand
TCATGACGCGTCGCGCCACAGTATCGCCTTAAAGTTTGCATCTGCCAGGCTTTTGGCGCGAAAATCCGCCGACGGATGCGCTGATGCGTAACCGACGCCCATAGACATCATACCGCCTGCGGCAGCCGCCTCAATTCCCGCGTCCGCGTCTTCCACTACCAGGCAATTTTCCGGAGATAACCCCATTTTTTTTGCGGCAAGCAAAAACACCTCCGGATTCGGCTTGCTATGTGTGATATGGTTTCCGTCCGCTACCGCGTCAAAGGCATGGCTCAACTCAATTCGTTTAAGAAGAAGCGGTGTGTTTTTACTGGAGGATCCAATCGCAAACTTAATTCCCATTTCCTTTAAAAGATGAAGTGCCTGTAAAGCGCCCGGCAGGAGATCCTCCTTTGTAAGTCGATTAATCAACTCTACATAATAGGCGTTCTTGCGGCTCGCCATCGCGTCTTTTTCCGCGGTGGTGTATGCCCTCGATGCCCGCTCCAGTACAATCGCAAGGCTGTCCATACGGCTTACACCGCGTAACCGCTCGTTATCGGCGCGGGTAAAAGGAATACCCTCCTCGCCGGCCATACGGTTCCAGGCAAGGTAATGGCATTCGTCCGTAGAAATAATCACGCCGTCCAAGTCGAAAATGACACCGAGAATGGGGGGCTTGTTCATCGCTGTTCACCTATTCTGCAGATTATGTATAATATACGTACGCCTCAAGCAATATAACCTGAAAACAGCCGTGTTGCAAGATTGCCTATCTCCCGACCCTCGACAGCGGCGGACAGATTGGGTATAATACAAATGGCGGTGAAAGGAGAATCGATATGACAATTTTACAAGCCTCGCTGCTTGGCTTTACTCAAGGTTTAACGGAGTTTCTTCCCATATCCTCAAGCGGGCATCTCGTTCTGCTGCGTGCGTTAATGGGGATCGATACGGGACAAGTCAGCGCGGACGCCTTGTTGCTGCTGGATGTTTTCTTACATATAGGCACACTGCTGGCGGTCTTTATCGTTTTGCGTAAGGAATGGATAAACGCGCTAAGGCATCCTATTCAATCCGGTACGCTGTTGATGCTGTTCATCGCCTCACTGCCCGCTCTGGCGGCGGTCATCTTTTTTAAGGATACGGTCGAAAGTTTCTTTACCGGCCGCTATTTGGGCGCCGCCTTCACCGTGACCGCGCTTTTTTTAATCATTGCCGATATCGTCAGCAGGAAACGTGAAAACAAGAATAAAGCCAAACGCCGTATTGGTCCCGTTAACGCCGTGATAATGGGCATCTTCCAAGCGATTGCCTTGATACCCGGCGTCAGCCGTTCGGGTCTGACCCTGTCGGGAGGCGTTTTTTCCGGTTTGGATAGAAAGAGTGCCGTGAAGTTTGCTTTCATGATGAGCGCGCCCGCTATATTGGGCAGCCTGGTTTTTACGGGTAAAAAAGCTTGGGATAGCGGTTTGCTAAAACAAATGGAGTGGCAGCCGGCCCTGGCCGGGTTCATCGCGGCGGCTGTCAGCGGGTTGCTTGCCATTCGCTTCTTACTAAGGCTCGTTAAAAAGACGCCGCTTACCTGGTTTTCACTGTATCTGGCTATTGTCGGTATTGCCGTAACCGTCGTACAGCTCATCGACCCGACTTTTCTAAATCTTTCATAACATAAACATGGGGGATAACCCCCATGAACATCACGCTTTATTAAAACGGGTGGATTTACCGCCCGTTATTTCATTCTTTGTGTGGCGGCCCATCCTTTATCTATTTCAGCCTGATGACTCACCGCGTACGGGCCGATGGATTCAACCTGCGCTTGTGTACGCGGGAAATGGATGCACATATGGCCGTTAAAATTATTATTCAGCCGATGCTGTACTTCATGAGGATAGTCATGCGTGGAAGCCATGTATACCGCTCCGTTACCAAAAATAACCCATACGGCTTTGGGGTTCCATGTATGCTTTCCACCAAACGCTTTTACCATGTTGGCCGTATCCGCCGCGGTCAGCGGTTCGGCATCACCATGCGCGCCGATGGAAAAAATATGAACCTGCCAACTGAGGCCCGTGCTGAAATCATAAACGGTGGCGTATGGGTACGCCTTGGCTACGGAACGCACGGAGGTATACCAATTTTGGTACAATACCGAGGACGCGCGCGGAGCGCCCGCAGGCGCGTCAATACGATCCGGGTCCGATGCCTTTTTAGCAGATGAACTGTTCAATGTGGTCCATGTGTTAGGCCCCGCTATACCATCGGAACTCAAGCCGTTCTTCGCTTGAAAAGCCATCAGCGCGGCAAGTGTCTTTGCGCCGAAAACACCGTCTGCCTTACCGGACAAGAAACCTAATGTGATTAATCGCTGCTGCAGCGATTTGACGGCCTCATTCACATCGCCCATGCGTACGGTGCCGGTCTTGACGGCTGCGGTGGGGGTTGGCTGCGGAACGTTGCGGACCGCGTTTTGTGCGTAAAGCAATGTCTGGGTCTTGGAACCGGCGATACCGTCGCGCACAAGACCGCTGGCGCGTTGAAAATCGGAGACAGCCTGAGCGGTTTTCTCGCCGTATTTTCCATCTGTACTGCCTTTACCAAGGAACAGGAGCTCCGTTAAACGTTCCTGCAGGCGGGTAACGAGTTGCCCGGAATCACCCCGCTTCAGGGTCGTAAAGGTGGTGTTAAAACCGGTAGGGCCTAATGCTTTGTCAGAATAAAGCAGCGATTGCGTCTCATAACCCGCAATGCCGTCCGCTTTCAAGCGGTTCGATGTTTGAAAGGCGGTGATGGCCGCCGTATCATCGGATAGGCAGCGTCCGTCATGGCGGGCAGTATAGTAGCCCAATGCGGTAAGCCGCTTTTGCAGATTTAGCACAGCCTCACCCGTGACGCCAGCGTAAACCGTCACGCAATTCGTTTTTGTAATAACAGGCAGTGTCGCTATGGGAACGGGGGAAGGTGTGGCAGCGGGATTGGCGGGAACGGCTGACGCACTGAAGAGGACAGCTGCCGTACTCTTACCGCATATACCGTCAGGGGTGATTCGGTGTGCGCTTTGAAAGGCCTTAAGCGCGGAAACACTTTTCGCGCCGAATTGCCCGTCGACTGTTCCGGTTAAATACCCCAGCTCTTTTAACCTCTGCTGTACAAGCATGGCATTGGCTCCTTTAGAACCATTTTGAACGGTTCCGGTGGGCAGCGTCCATACGGTTGGAGCGGCAGTCGGGACGGGAGTCGCGGAGGAGGATTGATATAAAGCGTTTGAACTGAACAATGTTTCTTTGGTCTTACTGCCGATAACACCGTCGGCCTCCAACCCGTTTTTCTTTTGAAAAGACTTAACCGCCGCGGACATGGAAGCCGTGTATACCTCTCCGACGGTTCCGTTGTAATAACCAAGCTCGTGTAAGCGCTGCGCCGCTTGTGTGACTGCCTTACCGACATTGTTTAAACGGATGGTAGCCCCCGGCAGCGGAGAGAGCGCGTTAACCTTTTGTTTTGCGCCGTTTTTGTTAAGCGGCGTACCTTCGTATATAAGCGCCTGCAAGTTTTGGTCCGCTGACCCCGTCTGCGGATATTTATTTTTTTCTTGAAAGGCTCGTACGGCGTTTTGCGTGGCTTGGCCGTATTTACCGTCCGCTTGCCCGTTTAAAAAGCCCAACTCCTTAAGCGCCAGTTGGAGGGCATATACCCCGTCGCCAGAGTCCCCGTTAGTTAAATGCGCGTAACCGGACGACGCGTTTGAAAACAGCTTAACATTGACGAACTCCGCCATCACATAGCCTTGCGCGCCATCGCATGTAATTTTAAGGAAGGCCCCGGATACGCCTTCAACGGTGATTACCGTACCCGCGTTCAAACGCTTCACTAAATCGGATGAGGTACTGGCGCTTTTACGCATGTTCACGACAGAGGAAGTGGTGGTGACGTAAGGATAACCGGTTGCGGTCATATTGGGAAGCGGTGTCGCGGCAGGCGTTATGGCAAGGATATACTGCTTCATCGCATAACCGTCCCGCCCCTTGTACTTAATATGATAGTAATCCCCGGTCTCTCCCAGTACCGAGATCGTTTCACCTTTATCAATGCGCTCGAGTATAACGGAGGTGGCATGAGGTGACCTGCGCATATTCACGCTCTGCTCTGTCTTTGTATCATAGGGATATAGGGACGATGCGTTCACAGCATAGGTTAGCAGTAATAAACATGCGGTAAGAAAAATAAATAAGCGTGCGCGTGAAGTCATGCCCATGAACAAACGGTTACGCATAATACTCCTCCATCTGTGGTATTCTATTCAATTTTAATTAATAAACATAAAATGTCAATATAATTTTCATATTTATGTAACAAGTAGAAGCAAACGATTGTCTTGTCCGTTGTTGAAACCGGATTTATCGCTAGTTTCCGAGTAAACGCCTCAGTATTTCGCGGTACGCATCCTCTACATCATCCAAATCGAGGCGGAAACGGTCTTTATCCAACCGTTCGTGCGTCTTGGTATCCCATAAACGGCATGAATCGGGAGATATCTCATCGGCGAGCAGAATATCTCCATGCTTGTTCTTACCAAACTCCAATTTTAAATCGATCAGTGCGATACCTAGGTCTATCAGATAAGCGGATAAAAACATATTCACGCGCAAGGAATAATCAGCGACGGTTTTAAGCTCTTCTTCCGTAGCCCAAGCCAACGTGGTGATGTGGTATTCGTTAATCATAGGGTTGCCTAAACTGGCGTCTTTATAATAATACTCGATGATGGGTTTATCAAACGCCATGCCTTCCGGCAGACCTAAACGCTCGGCGAGTGAACCCGCCGCGATATTCCTGACAACCACGGCAATGGGGATAATATCCGCTTTGACGACACATGTTTCATGATCGTTTATTTCTTTGATAAAATGCGTGGGTATGCCGAGCCCGGCTATTTTTCGCATGAGGTGGTTTGATATTCGGTTGTTCACCGCACCCTTTCCGGGAATAAAACTCTTTTTAAGCCCCCTATACGCCGTCGTGTTATCCAAAAACGCGATGATGATTTCGTCAGGATTTTCAGAAGCGAAAATCCGTTTTGTACGGCCTTCATACAAGAGATCGAGTTTTTGCATCGGCGTAACCGCTCCTTATATCAAAGTCGCCTTCGTTTATCGATTGGGTTTTACCATTCCCGTCTAAACGGAGATGGGGTTCGGCGGCGCTTTTCCATCATAATAAATAGCCGCTCGTGTGTCAATCATTCGGCAGGTTCTCCTATTGCCTTAAACCGCTCGGGTATGTTAAAATAAGAATGGTCAAAGATGGTCAACAAAGGTTGGCGATGGCGAATGCGTATCAGCGATGCAATTGAACGGTTTATCAAGGCGATGCTGGAAGAAGAAGAGCAAGAGGTTGAGCTGAAGCGGAATGAACTGGCGGCCTATTTTGGTTGTGTCCCATCTCAAATTAACTATGTGCTGTCCACGAGGTTCACGGTAGATCACGGATACATAACCGAAAGCCGGCGCGGGGGAGGCGGGTATATACGCATTACACGCATGAAACCGCTAAGCGCGGGTCAGTATTTCCGTTCGCTTTTAAACAGAATCGGGGAATCGATAGGGGAACTGGAGGCGTCAAGGCTCATAAAGCAGTTGGCGGACGGAGGCATCATCAACTTGCATCAGGCTAAAATGCTTTCCTGCGCAATTTCGGCGTCGGCGTTGTCGGTACCGTTGCCACCCCCTGTAAAAGATGCCTTGCGTGCCAGAATACTGCGGTGTATGCTGGTACATGCCCTGCAAGACTATACGCCGCCTTATGAAATGAGTATCCGAAAGGAGATGAATCCGAATGTTGTGTGAAGAATGTAAGAAAAACGAGGCGACCATACTTCTGTCGCTTGTTATAAACGGGCAAAACACGCAAAAACATTTTTGCAGTGAATGCATGGAAAAACTAAAGATGAGCTTCGTCAAGGGTGATATACAAACCCTCCACGCGGCGCTTTTTTCGGCACTGATTACGGCTAAAGAAGAAAAAGAAAAATACCAATGCACGCGTTGCGGTATGACTTATAAACAGTTTAAAGACACAATGAAACTGGGTTGCGCGCAGTGCTATCAGGATTTTGAAGAACCGCTCAAACCAATTCTATTGCGTATCCATGTAAACAGCCAGCACCGCGGACGAGTCCCCTTTATGTCTCGTGAGGAGCAGGAACGAATGGATGCTATTTCGGCGCTGCGTAACCGTTTGGATGAGGCGGTTCGGGATGAAAATTTCGAAGACGCCGCTGTTTACCGTGATCAACTTAAGGAGTTAACCAAGGAGGGTGGCGGCGTTTGAACACATCAAAGCGGGATGTCGTGGTCTCCTCCAGAATTCGTTTAGCGCGCAACTACGAAGATTTACCCTTTTCACCCGGGGAAACGGCACGTTCGGCGGAATCATGTTCGCAGCGTACGCTGGAAGCATTGTCAGCAGAAAACGCGCAAGCGGATTACATTCTATACCGCATGAATGAAATGGACGATGTGGAAAGATATTATCTGGCTGAAAAGCATTTAATCAGCTTTGATTTAATTCGTAAAAGCGAAACCGGCTCGGCTTATATACGTAAAGATGAACAGGTGTCCATCATGATGAACGAGGAAGATCATCTGCGCATCCAAGCCATTGCAGCCGGAGAGGATCTAAGTAACTCCGCGTTGATGATTTACCGGATAGAAGACGCGCTTCAAAAGCATGTTCGTTTCGCGTTTGACACGAAACTTGGATATCTGACAGCCTGCCCGACTAACGCGGGGACGGGTATGCGCGCATCCTTAATGCTTCATTTACCCATGCTGACAGCCGATAAACAAATGGGCATCGTCAATCAAACTGTCGCGAAACTGGGGTTAATTATACGGGGGATATATGGCGAGGGCAGCGAGGCGTTAGGTCATCTGTACCAGATCAGTAATCAAGCGACACTCGGCCGTACGGAAGAAGAAATTATTCGTGCGGTACTGACAGTCGGCGATAAACTAATCGACATGGAGCGCGCCTTGCGTCTAAAGGCCCATACAATGGAACCGGTCAAAACGGAAGACCAAATTTTCCGTTCTTACGGGCTTTTAAAATACTCAAGAAGCATGCCGCAAAAAGAGTTCCTGTCACATTGGTCAAACTTAAGGTTAGGCATCTCCTTAGGCAGATTGCCCGTGACGATGGATAGCGCGGACATACTCTTGGAAGATGCTCAGGATGCGCATGTGATGAAATGGGCAGGCAGTCCTGTTACGGGTGATCGGTTAGATGAAAGACGATGCGCGCGGATACGCAGGCATTTATCCAGAAGGAATAACGGGAGGTAATCTATGCAAATCTTCGGAAGATTCACGCAACGCGCTCAACGCGCGCTGGAGACCGCACAAAAAAGCGCTGTCATGCTGGGGCATCGGTACGAGGGCACAGAGCATCTCCTGCTGGGTTTATTAAAGGAATCCGGCGATGAAATAATCAAGCTCCTGTGCAGCGATGATATATCATTCGATAATGTCTTGGCTTATTTAAAGATAGCCGCGGCATCACAGGAAAACCCAAAACCCGTAACGAGTATTGAATTAACGCCGCGGGTAAAAAAGATACTGGAATCAAGCGTCATTGAATCCAGGCGCATGGGTCATGCTTATATAGGGGCAGAGCATTTATGGTTGGCGTTACTGGCCGAGCGGGACGGAGTGGCGGCGCAGCTCCTCAAAGAGTTTAAGGTCGATTTGGATAAAGCGCAATCAAACATTGTTAACGCCTTAAGCAGCCATCGCAGTGAGGATGAGAAGACTCAGGACAAGCGTTCCGGCGATAAACCGGGCGAAGCGTTGATGAAATACGGGCGCGATTTAACGCAAGCCGCCGGGCAGGATGAACTGGACCCTGTCGTGGGCCGTGATATGGAAATAGAGCGGATCATTCAAATTTTAAGCCGGCGAACCAAGAACAATCCGGTTTTAATCGGGGAGCCGGGCGTTGGGAAATCAGCCGTCGTGGAGGGATTAGCACAAAGGATTATGCAGGGAACCATACCCGAAATTCTTAAGGGGCGCCGTATCTTTTCACTGGATATCGGCAGTTTGGTTGCCGGAAGCAAGTATAGGGGAGAGTTTGAGGAACGCTTAAAGAACGCCATCGCCGAAATTAAAAATGCCGGTAATATTATTTTATTCATCGATGAAATACATACGCTCGTAGGCGCCGGCAGGGCGGAGGGTTCCATGGATGCCGCAAACATTATCAAACCCGCGTTGGCACGCGGTGAAATTCAATGCATTGGCGCTACGACATTAGATGAGTTTCGCAAGAACTTTGAAAAAGACGCGGCGCTGGAACGGCGCTTTCAACAGGTTAAGGTTGGCGAGCCAAGCATATCCGAATCGCTGGATATCTTAAAGGGAATTAGGGACAAGTACGAAGCGCATCATAAAGTGCATATCACGGACGAGGCTCTTTCGGCTGCCGTTCATCTGGCGGACCGTTATATCTCCGATCGTTTCCTGCCCGATAAGGCCATTGACTTGATGGATGAAGCCGCATCCCGCGTGCGTATTAAGTCATATATCGCGCCGCCTGATATGAAGGCGCAGGAGGAGAAGTTAGACGCGATTGTCAATGAAAAAAAAGAGGCGATAGCACATCAAAATTTCGAGAAGGCGGCTTCATTCCGCGATCAGGAACGCTTGATCAAACAGGAAATCGCCCACAAGCGGGAGATATGGGAAAAAACGCAAAGCGAGTCTGCACTGGAGGTAACGGACGAGGATATCGCGCAAATCGTTTCCAGTTGGACAGGCGTACCTGTTAAGAAGATGACACAGTCCGAATCGGAAAAGTTCCTGCATCTGGAGGATCTTTTACATACCAGGGTTATCGGGCAAAACGAGGCAATCAGCGCGGTCAGCCGCTCCTTGAGGCGCGCCAGAGCGGGGCTGCAAAATCCAAAGCGGCCGATTGGTTCTTTCATTTTTTTAGGTCCTACGGGCGTTGGTAAAACGGAGCTGTGCCGCGCGTTGGGCGAGGCGGTGTTTGGGGATGAAAACACGCTGGTGCGTGTGGATATGTCCGAATATATGGAAAAGCACAGCGTTTCAAGGCTGGTCGGCTCTCCTCCCGGATACGTCGGCTATGAGGAAGGCGGTCAGTTAACCGAGGCGGTCAGGCGCAAGCCTTATTGCGTCATCTTGTTGGATGAGGTAGAAAAGGCGCATCCGGATGTCTTTAACATTCTGCTTCAAATTATGGAAGACGGACGCTTGACGGACAACACCGGCCGCGTCGTTAACTTTAAAAATACAATCATCGTCATGACATCTAATGCCGGCGCTTCACAAATCAGTCAATCGCGCGCTTTAGGTTTTGGTAGCGTCATCGATTCGGTTCGCTCCTATGAAACCATGAAGGAACAGGTCATCAAGCAGGTCAAAGATATTTTCAAGCCCGAGTTTATCAACCGCGTGGATGAACTCATCGTTTTTCACGCTTTATCCGAAGAGGAAATACTTCAAATCGCGGCGCTTATGCTAAAGGATGTCGCCAAGAGACTGGCTGAGCAAGATATGAAGCTGTCCTATTCCGATGAAGTCACCAAGTTTTTAGCGCAGAAAGGCTACGATCCCGTATACGGCGCAAGACCTTTACGCCGCGTAATTCAAACATCCGTTGAAGACGCGTTAAGTGAAGAGATCATCGGCGGACGCATCACACTGGGCGATCAGGTTAAGCTAGGCGTTTCAAATGAGAAAATAACGTTTGAACGTGTCGGCCCCATCCAAAACCCGGCAGAAACAACGTCCGTTCCGGATAATTAAACACTGCGGACTCAGTGCCATACCGCTGAGTATATTAAGCCCGGGACAGGCGAATATATGTTTGCCGGTTTCCGCACCGCATGATATAATAGGTTCACCCTTTAAGGAGAGTGCCTATGAACGTCGAACAATTAGCGGAGCAATTAAAACGGGATTCGCTTTTCATGCGGGATGTGGTTCGTTGGGAAACATTGCCGCAAAAGAGCGCGGTATATGGTGAGTTCCCGCTCGGTTTAGACACACGCATCCAACCGCTTCTCAAGCAAAGAGGCATCCATCGTCTCTATAGCCATCAAGCGGAAGCCATTGAGACTGTTTTACGCGGAGAAGACGTGGTTATTGTCACCCCCACAGCTTCAGGAAAGACGCTTTGTTATAATCTGCCTGTCTTATCCGCTATAACGGCGCGTCCGGATACCCGCGCACTGTATTTATTTCCCACCAAAGCCCTGGCTGCCGACCAAGCGCATGAGTTATATGAACTCATCGAGGGTATGGGCGCGGATATTAAAACATATACCTATGACGGTGATACACCTGTGGCGGCCAGGCGTGCGATACGTCAGGCAGGCCACATTGTCGTTACCAATCCGGACATGCTGCACAGCGGTATCCTGCCGCATCATACCAAATGGGTTAAGTTGTTTGAAAACCTTCAGTATATCGTCATAGATGAAATTCACGCGTACCGCGGGGTTTTCGGCAGTAACCTTGCCAACGTATTGCGAAGGCTCATCAGGTTATGCGCCTTCTACCGCAGTAAGCCGCGTTTCATTTTGTGTTCCGCCACCATTGCCAACCCCGGAGAACTGGCTTCCCTGCTGACAGGACGTCCCGTGACGGTGATTGAAAAAAACGGGGCGCCGTCGGGTGAACGGCATTTTGTCTTCATCAACCCGCAGGTCATCAATAGGCAGCTTGGTATTCGCGTCGGTGTGCTGAAGACAGCGGAGCGTATCGCATCCGCATTGCTTCAAAATAACATTCAAACCATTACCTTTTGCAAGAGCCGCGTTCAATTAGAGGTTCTGACACGCCACCTGAAAGATATCACGCGTGATGTGTTAGGCAACGCTGAACGCGTGCGCGGTTACCGCGGCGGTTATTTACCTTCCGAAAGGCGGGATATCGAACGCGGATTACGGGATGGTTCCGTAAAGGCGGTGGTTTCTACCAATGCGTTGGAACTGGGTGTCGATATCGGCGCACTCGACGCGTGTGTTTTATGCGGATATCCGGGGACCATTGCCGCTCTGTGGCAGCAATCGGGCCGCGCCGGCCGAAGGCAGTCCGCTTCCATCATATTCTACATCGCTTCTTCTGCGGCTTTAGACCAATACATTGTATCGCATCCTGATTATTTCTTCAGTCAATCTCCCGAACACGCCTTAATTAACCCGGATAACTTATATATTATGTTAAGTCATTTAAAATGCGCCGCCTTTGAGCTTCCCTTTGAAGCGGGCGAATCGTTCGGTATTAACAACTCCGCCGATGAAATGATAAATTATCTTTGTAATAATGATATTTTGCGCCGCGTGGAGAACCGTTTTTATTGGAGCGCGGAAGACTTTCCGGCATCGGAGATTAGCTTACGTTCCGCCTCGGCAGAAAATTTTGTCATCATCGATATAACCGACGCGGTGAGGCCGCTCGTCATTGGCGAGATGGATCGTTACGCGGTACCAATGCTCCTTCATCAAAACGCCATATACATGCATGAAGGGCGGCAGTTTCAAGTGGAGCGGCTGGATTTTGACGCGTGTAAAGCCTATGTAAGGCATGTGAACGTCGATTATTACACGGACGCGGACTTAAATGTCAGCTTAAGCCTTTTAGATATATCGGAAGAGACTACCAATGCGAGGGGTATCCGCAGGCACAGCGGTGAAGTAAAGGTGACGGCGCTTGTAAAAATGTTTAAAAAAATGAAGCTGGATACGGGTGAGAACCTGGGATTCGGCCATATCACCCTGCCCGAAACGGATATGCATACGACAGCCATGTGGTGGACGCTCCCCTTGGATGCGGCCCAACCGTATACCAATGACGCACTGCAGGGCGGGATGCTTGGAATTGCCAATCTGTTGAGGATAACAGCGCCGTTATTTTTAATGTGTTCACCCCGTGACATAGCCGTTGTCTATCAGGTAAAGGGTTCCTTTACGGAACTGCCGACTATTTTCATTTACGATAATTACCCCGGAGGCATCGGCCTGGCCGACAAGGCGTTTTCCCTCGGTGAACTGTTGTTGGAACAGTCTTTATCAATCGTCAGCGACTGCGCCTGCCAAAACGGCTGCCCGTCCTGTGCAGGCCCCGTGGGGGAGATAGGTTTGGAAGGTAAGGCAATGGCAGGTGTCATTCTCTGTCAGATGATCGAGCGGTGAAAACGCGTTTGGAAGATAAGCTGATGGCCATGGCGCAGGCAAAGCAAAAGACCGCCCCATGCTCGAAGGGTGTGCTTGAACAGGAACGCGCCATAAGCGTGAGTCACTTCCCGGATGTTCATGATAACATAGCTTGCGCTCTGTCCTCTATGGGTAATAACGATTTTACCGCAATAGGACCGTCTGCCCGTATTCTATTTATGGATACAGAAACAACGGGTTTGTCTACCGGGGCTGGTACTGTCGCGTTTTTAGTGGGTATCGGATACATAAACAATGGTATGTTGACTGTCAGGCAGTACTTCATGCGAGACTATAACGATGAACCGGAGCTGTTAAACCGGTTAAAATGCATTCTGCCGCATTTTGATATCCTCGTTACTTTCAACGGTGCCACATACGACTTACCGCTGCTTAAAACGCGGTTTTTAATGAACCGCATGGATCCGGAACCGTTCATGATGCCGCATGCCGACCTTTTACATATGGCGCGGCGTGTTTTTAAGCTCCGTTTACGAAATTGTCCCCTCAGCAGATTGGAAGAGTGGGTGTTGGGCGTTCACCGAACGCAGGATATTCCTGGAATGCTGGTGCCGGAGCGCTATTTTTCATATTTGAAGTCAGGTGATTTGTCGCTTTTAGATGATGTATTCATACACAACCAACAGGATATCGTTGCCTTATACGGTCTGATGTCTACTTTAATACAAATGTATGAGCATCCCCAAACGGTAACACATCATCAAGACATATACTCCATCGGGCTGGCATTGGAAAAAAAGAAACAATATGAGCGGGCACGCGCCTGCTTTTCCTTGGCTTTAAACGGAGATTGCGCGTATCAAAGTTTGAACCGTCTTGCGCATAATTACCGTAAAACAGGCGAGTATTGTAAAGCCGCGGAGGTTTTTAAACGCATGACACAGCACCATAACAGCGGGGTTGAGCCATATATTGAACTGGCAAAACTATATGAACACCGCTTCAAGGATGATGACAAGGCTTTGGAATATGCCTTGCAAGCGGCACGCATACTCAATGGTGACGGCCTAGGAGACGCTCTGCCTGTACAGGCTGCGCAAAATGCGTTACAATGCCGTTGCGACCGGTTACTGCGAAGGGTCAAGAGCGGGGAGGAGCAACAGCATGGGGTTCATGGCAAACATCAAGGGGCGTAAGGCGCTAAGGAAACAAGCTGCCGGGGATATTGAAGGGGCCAAATCGTTGTATGAAGCGGCGTTACAAGAGGGTATAAACAATCCCAGAATCTTATTGGCTTATGCGATTTTGCTTCTGCGGAATGATGAATATGAAAAAGCGAAGGATTTGCTTGTCACAAAAGTACAAAAAGCACCCGGGTTAAACGCGGAGCAAAAACGTCAAATGTATATCGACTACGCTGTGTGTTGCTATAAGCTCGGCGATATAGAAAGAGCGGTCAGCCTTTTAGACAAACAATGCGATAAAGGTCAAAACAGCTTATTATATCAAACGCTTGGTTTTATTTTGATTGACACGGGTGATTATGACAGGGCTTTAACGTTTAACAAACAGGCGGTCGATTACGATGAGGATGACGCCATTTGTTTGGATAATCTGGGCCAAGTTTATTATAGAATGCAAGGCGGCGACAAGCGTAAGGCTAAGGAATATTTTGACGCCGCCATCAAAATAAAACCCGGTCAAATCGATACACTTTATTTTTTATCCCTTTATGATATTGAAGACGGTAAAACAGAGGATGCTGTCGAAAAATTAGAAACAGCGTTGGAAGGGCGCTTCTCACCGCTCAACTTTGCCGGAAAAGATAAAATTACAGAGCTCTTAAACAGCCTGAAGGCCGATGCCGTACAAGACTAGCGCGCGTTGTTAGATTGTTATTCTCTCCGGTTTCTGCTATACTTCGCGTAGTGTTTTGCTATTATACGTGCTACGGGAGGTGCGTAGGTTGCCGTCAAAGAAAGATTTTCTTCCTTCAAATGTACTTCAAGACGATGGATTCGGCAGTACGATTACCTATGCTAATGAGGTAATCGCTATTATCGCGGGCGTAGCGGCCAATGAGGTTAAGGGTATCATCGGCATGAGTACGGGCGGCGGTTTATCCGATATCATCGGCAGAAACAGGAACATTACCAAAGGGGTACGCGTCCAAATCGGCAGAGAAGAAGCGAGTGTCGATTTGTATGTTGTTATTGAGTATGGTACCCCCATCCAAAAAGCCGCGCATGACGCTCAGGAGAATGTTCGTAAAGCCATTGAAACCATGACAGGCTTGCGGGTGGTTCGAGTGGACGTGCATGTGCAAGGCGTCAGTTTCGATAAAGAAAACAAAGCACTGGAGTCCGGCGCGCAAAACGCGGCGCTTGAAGCTCCCGCGGCACCTAAAACCGCAAAGTCACAAAAAAACACCCGGCGGGTGGCGGCGGAACCACCTGCCGTCCCTACCGAAAACGATGAGGCGGCACAACCGGATACAGGCGATAATAAAGCATAATGTATTTGTACGCACGTAACAGACCTAACCAATAAAATACCATGAAGGGGTGAAACATAGTGAAACAGCGTTTAGGTGACAAAATAGCCGCATCCCTGTGCGGGTTGATACTGTTTGTCATTTCTGTATTTGTATTTTTACGATGCATCGGATTTGCGCCCGTATGGCTCCACAACTCCGCATTATTGTTTTCTGTGGCGGAAACCGGCATGGGAACGCGCATCATCACTCTGGTGGTATCTATATTCACCATGCTGCTGGGCGCGTACTGCTTTTTACTTATTGTTAAACGTGCCAGAGCCGGTAAAAGGTTTGTCGTTCAAAAAACCGATAACGGGCTCATGAGCATATCCATCAAGGCGATGGAGAACTTGGTGCAGAGGTGTATTGAACCGCATGGCGAGCTTAATATTATCGGCAGCCGCATCGATACAAGCAGGGACGGTGTCACCGTTAGCTTACGCGTTGGGCTGGCCAACGGGGTTAGTATTCCACTGGCGGTAAACGCGCTGCAAAAGCAAATCAAGCAGTACATTCAAGCTTGTTCCGGAATTGACGTCAAGGAAGTCTGCGTGCAAGTGGATACGGCTAATGCGAAGGTGGTGGACTCTCCCTTCATGGTACGCGATGTCCTGGTTAAGGAAGAAGATCATGAGTACCACGGGGAGTATGTCAGCAAGCAGGATACACAAGATAATCCCGAGTTGGCCGTCGAGCCGATAATGAAGCATGATGAGAACGCATATGAAGAAACAGCTGTTTCCGATGTAAAAGCGGAAGTGGAAATCGTTGCGGATGAGTCGGTTCGAAAGCCGCTTCATCAACGTTTATTTGGGCGTGAAACGCAGCCGGAACCACCTCAAAGCGCGCCGGCCGCCGAGCAGACACAAGAAGAAACAGCCTCTGAAGCCGCTTCTGACGACTCGGGTACGGAAACCGGCGAACAGTAACATAAAGGAGCGTCAGTGTATGAATAAAACTGAGGAACGCGTTCGGGAGTTATTTACCATAGGCACTCCCCAGTGCGCCGTTATCTGCGGTATGATAGGCGCGTTATTAGCATTATCATTTATTTTTCTGGGTATCTGGAAAACGCTTTTTATCATTCTGCTGGGCTTAATAGGCGTCTATGCGGGAGGAGTGAAAGATAAAGGGGAAGGTATTAAAAAAATCGTTAACAGGTTATTTCCCCCGAAGGGTAAATAATCTCGTAAAACTCATCCTGAATGGAGTATCTGAACTATGAAGCGAAGTATCGTCCGGCAGGTGGTCATGCAGCTTCTTTACGAACGCTTGTTGGGCGGCGACGGCGGAGATGTATCCATCGATATGGTTTACTCTACGATAAATGATAGAAATGGCAAAAAACCACCGGGTAAAGAACGTCAATTTGTATATGAGCTCATCAATGGCGTGACGTTGCATCAAAACAATATAGATGCGCTTATCGGCCACTTTAGCGTCGATTGGCCGTTGGAGCGCATGGCACGGGTAGATTTATCTATTTTGCGTTTATGCGTTTATGAAATGCATATCACTAAAAGCGTTCCCGCTGCTGTAGCCATCAATGAAGCGGTGGAGTTGGCAAATACGTTTTCCGAACCTGATGCAGGCAGGTTTATCAACGGTATTCTTGGCTCTATACACAGAATGAACGGAAGCAAGGCATGAAGTTAGTAACAGTCGGGTTCGATACCAGTTGCTATACAACATCCATTGCGCTTGTGTCAGTAGAAAACAGCACGGTGCTGAGCAGTCAAAGAGTCATGCTGCCCGTTAGACAGGGTGAGCGAGGGGTCAGGCAAAGCGAAGCCGTCTTTCACCATGTGCGTCATCTGGCGCCATTAACGCGGGCGTGTTTTGACGGGATGACCAACTTGGATATAGTGACTGTAGGTGTCGCTGATAAACCGAGAGATCAAGAAGCGTCCTATATGCCTGTCTTTACGGTAGGCGTCTCGTTTGGAGAATCGTTAGCGGCCATACATAACATTCCGGTTTATGCCTTTTCCCATCAACGCGGCCATATCGAAGCGTCACGATACCAATCAGGGCTGGACAGTAATAGCTTTCTCGCGTTTCATCTCTCCGGCGGAACAAACGAGATAGTGCGCTATGATGAGGGCGATGTGACGCTTTTAGGCGCGTCTAATGATATTAGTGCCGGGCAGCTTATTGACAGGTCAGGCGTTACCCTGGGACTTCCCTTCCCATCGGGACCGGCATTGGAGCAACTGGCCTTAAATGGGGCATGCGAGGATCTTCTGCCGATTTCCATGGATAGCGATGGTCTTCACTGCCACTTTTCCGGCGCGGAAACCCGTGTGCTTCAATGGATACAAGAAAAGAAACCGCCGCAGGAAATCGCCGCGGAAATATTCGGGCTTATCATTCGCGTCGCTCTGAAAATGGCGTTGACGGCAAGCAAATTGACGGGAATCAAAGAGGTGTTATTCACGGGAGGGGTAACCTCATCTCAGTTGGTCAGAGAAGGGATCATTGCGCGGGTTGCAGCAGATACCCCGTTCCGCGCTTTTTTCGGGTTAAAAGAGTATGCCTGCGATAACGCGGTTGGTATCGCGTTATCCGCTTTATCAGCATACAGAAAGGAAATAAAAAACGATGGCGGCACAAATCATTAACGGTAAAGCGCTATCCGCCGAGCATTTAGCCGGTACGCAAGAGGCGATAATCAAATTCAAAGCGCGCGGAATAGTACCCGGGCTCGCTGTGATTATTGTTGGGGAGAACCCCGCCAGCATGAAGTACGTGGCGAATAAAGAAAAAATCTGTCAAAGCATTGGCATTTATTCACGAATCATCCGAATGCCCGCTCACACGCCGCAGGCGGAGATAGAAACGACCATCCGACAGCTAAATGAGGAGTCCGCAATTCACGGCATTTTGGTACAACTGCCTCTGCCGCCGCACCTGAGTACACTGAGGCTGCTTTCATTAATCAATCCCGCGAAGGATGTGGACGGGTTTCATTATCAAAACAGCGGCAAGCTTTTTTATGGGTTACCGTCTTTACTGCCGGGCACGCCCAAAGGCGTGCATGAAATGATTAAATCTACCGGTGTAACGATAGCCGGAAAAGACGCGGTGGTGGTTGGCCGGTCTAACATCGTTGGGAAGCCGATGGCAATTATCTTGATGAATGAAGATGCCACCGTGTCTGTATGCCATAAACTGACGGCGGATTTAAAGGCTTACACATCCAGGGCGGACATACTCGTCGTTGCCGCGGGCAAACCAAAGCTTATAACGGCTGACATGGTAAAACCCGGCGCGGTTGTCATTGATGTCGGAATCACGTATGTGGACGGAAAAGTGGTAGGCGATGTGGACTTTCAAGCAGTTAGCGAAGTCGCTGGGTTTATCACCCCTGTCCCGGGCGGTGTGGGGCGTATGACCGTTGCCATGTTGATGGCCAATACTGTAGAGGCAGCCGCTTCCATTGAAGCGGAAAGACTTAGCAGCCTTGGATAATATTCTTTCCGTATTTGATTTAAACGAATATGTTCGCAAGTCGTTGGCAAGCAATCCGTTTTTACGCGGCATCCAAATTCGCGGTGAAATCAGCGGCTTTAAAAGCTACCCATCCGGGCATTGGTACTTTTCGCTCAAAGACGAGAACGCGCGTATCAGCTGCGTCATGTTCAAGCATCATCGCCTGCCGGCTCAAGCGCCGCCTACAGACGGTCTGAGAGTCATTTTATCGGGCAGTGTTTCGCTTTATACGAAAGATGGCCATTATCAGTTCTACGCGGAGCAAATGCGGGAAGACGGAAAGGGAGAGTTGTTTGCGCGATTCCTGCTGCTAAAGGACAGATTAACAGCCGAGGGTGTCTTTGATGCGTCAATTAAAAGACCCGTTCCCTTATATCCGCTTTGTGTGGGTATTGCTACCTCGGCAGCCGGCGCCGCCATTCACGATATGATTACTGTCGCGAGACGTCGTAACAGCGGTGTGCCGCTCGTTTTATGCCCTGTTAAGGTACAGGGGGAAGGTTCGGCGGAAGAAATCGTTCTGGCAATTGAAAAACTCAACAGGGTAAAGGATGTGGAGGTCATCATCATTGGCCGCGGAGGCGGCTCCATTGAGGACCTTTGGTCCTTTAACGATGAACGGATCGCCTATGCCATCCGTGCCAGCCGTGTCCCCGTTATATCGGCTGTCGGTCATGAAACGGATTTTACCATATCGGATTTTGCGGCGGACGTGCGCGCCGCAACGCCGTCACAGGCAGCCGAGATATGTATACCGGATAGAAATGAACTAAAACTAAAGATAGCGCGATCTGCGGATTGGCTGCATGCATCGGCGCTCGCCGTACTGCAAGCATACCATGCCAGGCTTTCCAACCTGCATGTCCGGCTGGTACGTGCAAACCCCGGTGTTCAGCTCATCCGTTCCATCAACGCTTCGCGGGATCTGGAAAATAGGTTACGAATGGCAATGAATGAGAGAATGAATGCCTTTCGGGAGCGTTATACGGTCTTATCATCGGCTTTAAAAGCCTTAAGCCCTGCGGCTGTGCTCGATCGTGGGTATACGCTGATA
>WRFT01000005.1 GCA_009776385.1 Clostridia bacterium | reverse complement strand
TCCTGCGCCGATAACCAACGCGGTCATGAGAGTTCGGCATCCTCTTCTTCAATGATAACACGGTAACGGCATGTGTCATTAGCACATTCATGGCGTGTTTCTGATTTTTTGCTTCTTTTTTCTACCATATATCCGCCGCATTGAGGACATTTTTCTTCAACAGGCTTATACCATGAAACGAAACTGCAATCGGGGTATGCCTCACAACCATAGAAAAGACGGTTTTTTTTGCTGAGTTTTTCTACGATACGCGCACCGCACTGCGGGCAGGGCGCTTGAATGTAGTGAACAATTTGTTTGGTAAAACGGCAATCGGGAAAGCGGGGACAAGCTAAAAACTCACCATATCGGCCCTTTTTATAAACCAATAGAGAACCGCAGTTTTCACAGGGTATGTCACTTACAGGGTTTTGCACCTCAATTTTTTCTATTTCTTTTTCAGCTATCTCCAGTGTTTTCATAAAGGGAGGAAAAAAGCCTTTTAATACATCTTTCCAACTTAGACTCCCATCCTCAACCAGATCCAGTTTTTCCTCCAACTCGGCTGTAAAATCCGTATCGACGATGCTCGTGAAATATTCTTCCATTAAATCAGTTGTAATTTTACCCAACTCCGTTGGAAAGAGCCGTTTTTTTTCACGGCTGACATAACCTCTGGCGATGATGGTCGTAATAGTAGGTGCGTATGTGCTGGGACGGCCGATTCCCTTTTCCTCCAACGCGCGAACCAGTGCCGCTTCAGTATAACGAGACGGCGGTTGTGTGAAAATCTGTTTGCATTCTAAACCCGAGACGATAACCTTTCCATTTCCCATCAGCTCCGGTAGTTTCATTTCGATGCTATCGGACGAGTCTTCATCGGTTCCCTCTTCATAAACATAGGTGAAACCGGCGAACTTTTTATGTTCTCCGTAAAAACGCAGGCCTATGTCGTTATTCACGGTGGAGATATCTACCGTTAATGTATCAAAAACCGCGGGTGCCATTTGACTGGCGAGAAAACGAAAATAGATAAGCTTATACAGATTGAACTGATCCCTGGACAGTGATTCTTTAATGGAAACAGGCGTTCTGTTGATGTCAGTCGGTCTGATAGCCTCATGCGCGTCCTGCGCGTTCTTCCTTCCCTTATACTCATTAGGAACGTTAGGCAAATACGCCTGTCCGTATCGGGCGGGAATAAACTCTCTGATGGACGCCAGCGCTTCGGCGCTGACGCGTACCGAATCCGTTCGTATATAAGTAACCAGGCCTTGTAAACCCTCTCCGGCAATCTCGACACCTTCATATAAGGATTGAACGACTTGCATGGTTTTTTGTGTCGTGAAGTTAAGCTTTCTGCCCGCCTCCTGTTGCAGGCTGGAAGTTGTAAATGGCGCGGCCGGCGATTTTCGTTTTTCACTTTGTTTAATGGAAGTGACAACCATTTCCTGCGTTTCAATACGCTTCCTTACCTCGGTAGCCATCGTTTCATTGACAATATGAGATTTGCGGCCATCCAAAGTGACGAGCTTTACGGGCAAACCCGCTCCGTTTTTACCTGTTTGAGCGTATCCGGTTATTTCCCAGTATTCCTCAGGTATAAATATATCGATTTCTCGTTCTCGAAGGACAACCAAACGCGTCGCGACACTTTGTACCCTTCCCGCGGAAAGCCCCTTCCTGATTTTTGCCCATAACAGCGGGCTTATCTTGTATCCGACGATACGATCCAACGCGCGGCGCGCTTGCTGCGCGTCTACCAAATTCATATCGATGGCGCGGGGAGCCTTTAAAGCGGCTTGCACAGCCTTCTTGGTTACCTCGTGAAACTCTACCCTACAGGGAGCGGCGACATCTAAATCGAGGACACCTGCCAAATGCCACGCGATTGCTTCCCCTTCTCTGTCCGGGTCTGTCGCCAGATAAATAACCGAGGCGTTTTTAGCCTCCTTGCGTATTCTGGCTAAAATATCTCCCCGTCCGCGAATGGTTATGTATTTTAAAACAAAATCATTCTGTGTATCGATACCCAACTGAGACTTTGGTAAATCACGGACATGCCCTTGTGACGCCTCTACTTTATAGCCTCTTCCCAGATATCTGACAATTGTCTTACCCTTCGCCGGCGATTCTACAATGATGAGTTTGGTTTTTGTGGGCATGCGTTACCTCCGATTATTGATGCTGCGGCGGATGCTTTTTAACCTTCATATACATCCTGCCGGCGGATTGCCTAATTATTCCCATCAACTCTAATATTGTCAAGACGGAACTTAAGCCGGCAGCGGGTAAACCGGTTTTATCCGCTAGCTCGTCAAATGAAAGCTCATCATTGGTCAGGAGCCCTACAATTATTTCCTGCTCCGGTGTCATTTGTTCCCGAACCGTAAGGTCGGCTTCCGGAGGTTCCCATCCCATATCCTCGGCGATATCCTCTCCGCCGGTCACTAACCGTGCCCCGTCACGTATCAGTTTATGAGGCGCTTCATACAGTTCATGATGCGCTCTTCCCGGTAACACAAAAACATCCTTACCTTGTTCCAAAGCATGCCCCACCGTGATGATACCTCCGCCGTTTATTTTACCCTCGATGAGCAAAACACCCTGCGACAGAACCGATATAATGCGGTTTCTTTGAGGAAAATGGTGTTTTTTAGGCGGTGTTCCCGGCGGGTACTCGGATAGAATGAGTCCGCCGGATTCCAGTATACGGCGCTTGAGCGGTTCATTCTCCGGGGGATAAATGCTGTCTATCCCGTTGCCTAAAACCGCTATCGTCTTACCGCCCGCATTGACAACCGCTTCTTGGGCCGTCATATCGATACCGCGCGCGAGCCCGCTGACGACCGTCGCGCCGTATTTTGCCAGTGATGCCGCTATGGCAGAGGCCATCATAGACCCGTAGGCGGATGGACTGCGCGTTCCGATGATTGCGATGCTCCTTGGGCTTGAAAGGAGTGACTCATCACCTAAAAAGTATAAAAGCAACGGCGCGTCCGCAAGGTTCATAAGCGTTTCGGGCATATGTTTACTTTCCGGTGTTAAAACGCGTATGCCTAACCGGTTTATTTCATTTAAGGCATTTGCTAAAACAGTCTTATCACGCATGCGGTCCAGTTCCGCGAACGCACCTTCCGGCAATACTTCACGCATACCGCTTTTAAAAGAGCGCGCGAAGCCGTACGCGGATCCGTATGTGCTGATGATTGCCGTCTTTTTAGCGGGAGTCATGTCCGCGTAGCTTAGCCATATACGCGATATTTCTTCATTCGTAAAGGATGTCATTAACTACTCCAATACTTCTGGTCCAGGCTGCGGTATTGAATCGCTTCGGCGATATCGTTTGATCCGATAACATCGCCGCCGCGTAAATCGGTAATGGTTCTGGCTACTTTTAAGATACGCGTATACCCGCGCATACTGATGTGATTGGAACGCACAGCCATGGTTAGCAACGGTTCCGCACCGGTATCCAACACGCAATAGCGTTTCACTTGTTTGGCATCCATCTGAGCGTTTGAGTGTATCCCCTCTTTCGCAAAACGCTGTAATTGCCTTTCACGGGCTGCTTGAACTCTTTTAAGTATATCCGCGCTCGACTCAGCCGTTCCGGTATGGCGTATTTCCTCTACCGGAACAGAGTCCACTTCTATTTGAATATCAACCCTGTCAAGCAGCGGGCCGGATATACGATCTAAGTACCGCCTGATATCGTGACTTGAACACCGGCATTTTTTTGTCTTACTTCCGTGATAACCGCAGGGACACGGATTCATACTGGCTACCAGCATGCAACGTGAAGGATAGTTCATCTTCGCGCTGACACGCGTCACAGACGCTACACCATCTTCCAGAGGCTGCCGGAGCGCTTCTAAAGCCTGTTTTGTAAACTCCGCCAGTTCATCTAAGAATAACACACCGTTATGCGCAAGGGACACTTCCCCCGGTCCGGCTTTGCTGCCTCCCCCCACTAGCGACGGCACCGATGCGCTGTGGTGAGGGGATCGAAACGGGCGCAACGTTAACATGCCCTGACCGCGTAAGGCACCGGTGATGGAATGTATCCGTGTTGTTTCTAACGCTTCTTGATATGTCATCGGCGGCAGAATAGTGGGTATACAACGCGCCAACATGGTTTTTCCCGCGCCCGGGACACCTATCATGATAAGGTTGTGCCCGCCGGCGCAAGCCACTTCAACGGCGCGTTTCGCGCCAACCTGACCGCGGACATCGGCCATATCTACAGGAAAAACCGTGTTATCCAAGCATTCCTGATAGGATTTTTGCTGCTGGCGCGGTAGTTTTTCACGACCGGTTAGGTGATAAATTACCTCTCTTAACGTTTCGGCGGGATACACGGATATGCCTTGCACCGTGATGACTTCCCGGGCGTTTTGTTTAGGGAGTATGACCGATTTCATGCCCTCCTGACGCGCGCTGATGACCATGGGGAGCGCGCCTTTAACCGGCTGCAGCGTGCCGTCCAAGGAGAGTTCACCAAACAAGACGGTATCTTCCGGCGACTCCGGGATCACCTGATTGTTTGCGACAAGTACCGCTACCGCGATGGGTAAATCGTAGGAGGGGCCTTCTTTTTTTATATCGGCAGGCGATAAATTGACCGTTACCCTGCTGATAGGCATAGCGAAACCCGTGTTCATGATAGCCGCGCGCACGCGATCCCGGCTCTCTTTGACAGCGGTATCCGGTAACCCCACAATATCTAATGACGGCAGACCACCGGATATGAAAACCTCGGCGTATACGGGATAACCGTCGACACCATTCACGCCGTAGCTTAAGGCCTTTGCCAGCATACCCGTCACCTCTTAGTAGTATATATTCCGTTTGATCATTAGGTTTCGGGCAAAATCCAGCCAGCTTACGGGCACGGTTATTCCCGACGCGTACGGATAGAGGATAATAAAGCAACCGGCCGCCAGGCCTAAAAAGATATAGAGGGCTATGTCCGCCTTCTTGCCGAATTTCCGGCCTGCCAGGCAGAAAACGCCAACCGTCGCTAACATTATGAAAGGAAGCGACGCGAAATAATGATAGATGTAAGTCCCCCTTGGCACGAGGACCCACGGCAGGTATTGGCTAAGGAAGCCTATCAGAACATACCCCCATGTTATCTGACCATCGTAAGCGCGAATGGAAAACCGTATGCCCCCGGCTGTGTTTAAGAAGTGCCGGTTGATCCATATACCGACAGTTATGAATAAAGCCGCCAACCCTCCCCACCAGACCGCGGGATTGCCCGTTAAAAACAAGCTGTACGAGTAGCCTTCCGGCATATAGTTGGCGGATGCGTAATACATTGGTTTTAAGATAAGCGGCCATTCATGCCATGGTGAATAGAAGGGATGATCCATTCCCAGATTCGGTGTGGCATGATACCCGAGCATACCGCCGGAACGAATGCCGGAACCGTAATCTCTTCCGATAGCGGCTTCCACCACCTTTTCGATGGTAACACCGCCGGTCGTATTAAAGTAAGGGATATAGGAAACATAATAAACTATCAACGGAATGACGATAAAGAATACGATGCACGCTAAACAGCGTCCCAATGTATCCGTTAGCCCGAAATATCGGGCGCGCGCTACCGCCTTCATCCTGTCACCGGTGACAGCGTCCATCGTTTTGGCGGCACGCCATTGCATGATGTGCCGGCCAACAGTATAAAAGAATAATACCGCCAACCCAATGGCCGCATAGAAGCCTATCCATTTGCTTGCGATGGATAGCCCCATGAACAGGCCGCTGAAAAACAGGGGGATCATCGACTTTGCAAACCCTTTACCCCATACATCCGCCTTCATAAAACGCAGCATAAAATAGTAAGCTAACATGATGAAGAACACGGCAAAACTGTCTATCGTGGCGATACGCGTCTGCGTGAAATGCATGGTATCCAACGCCATTAAAAGCATGGCGGCAGCGGCATACCTCGTTTTGCCAAAGAGCCTCTTTCCCAGCAAGTACATGACGGGTAGCATCAGTATACCCATCAACGCGCCCGCAAACCGCCAGCCAAACGGTGTCATGCCAAAAATCATCACGCTCCAGGACATAATAACCTTGCCGAGAGGAGGATGTGTTGTTTCGTAAGGGAAAACCCCTTTTTCAACCGCATCTTCATCAAAAGCGTGCGCATGCTCATAAGCCGTCCTGGCATGGTAAATCTCATCGAAATAGGTTCCGTTGTACCAACCGGGTTCCCCTGTCAGCGTATCCTGTTCATCCAACAGCAGCAACGCTGAGTCGGTGACAGCACTCGCGGTAATGCGATTTCCGTCTAGGCCTCTGAAAATGACCTCGCAGAGCACCAGGTCGGTTTGCTTCGGGGTAATTTTAACAAATCGTCCTTCCAGCCAAATAATATCGCCGTTATTGTACTCAACCTGGTCTTTCCAGTTTAAAAACCAAGAAGTTAGATACTTCCAGCGAAAACAATCTCCCTGTGACATGTTCGCCAGATATTCCTCGGACCATTGAAAGCCATCCGGCGATACACGCACCTCAAATTTATCATAACTGACCTGCGCGTAATACAGCATGCTGAAAGAAGTTTCCTCTCCCAGATCGAAAATAATTTCATCCTCAGCGTTTTTCGAAGCATAATATGTCTGAGGCGCTTTGACACTGCCCAAATTAACCAATGCCAAAACAGCATAGAGCGCCGTCACGCCCAGCATGATAAGATAATCGCGTAACGTCATATGTAATCTTGTGTCGGAAGGGCGCAGCAACGCTTCCTGCGCATGCTGAAAGCTTTCACGCGGCCTTTTCCCGTTATAGTTACGGCATGTCAGCGTTTTTGGCTCGGAAGCCTTTACGGTTAGATCGCGCATGACAAAAAGCGCGAATAGCGCCGTGCCGACATTGATGAGGGAAATCGCCTGATTGACAATCTGCGTATCGGCGTTCAGATGCCCCATATTTCTACCGAATCTGATGGAATTATCCAGAATTATCCCGCAGTTGATGAGCATGACACCCGATATGAGCGCCATAATCAGAAGGATACGCCAGTCCTTGTTCTTAACATAGGCTAGTGTCAGAAGAATCAAAGCAGGGAAAATGTACCTTTCATGCATGCGGATGCCGAAGGCAAACAACAACAGCAGCATGACACCGCCAATCAAGGGTAAATGCTTCAACTGCCCGCCTTTCACAAAGCAGAATATAGAATAGGATACGGCTAACAAGATGATCATGTACCCGAAAACTTCAAATGTCCAGATATCCCGGAAGATAAATGCTGCCGCAGAGGCAGCTAAAAAAAGAGCCGCTCCGCCCAATTTATAAGCGTTCCAATCTTGCCGTTTTCGCAGCTTAAAGAAGATGAGCGTAAGCCCGGTAATGATGGCGGACAAGGTCATGGGCATCGGCACCGTGCGTGTTAACGAGCCCCAGTTATTATCAAACAGATAAAAGAAGTTTGCCGTATTAATGGTGGTATGCGGATAAGACGAGAGCGTTTCCGCGTATTTCCCGAAGATCCAGCCCAGTTCTTGCGTGCCGTTAAAAGGAACGATGACGAGCAGCGCCACATACAACCCGATTACTAAGCCTGTCACAAGCTTTTTTACATCGGTTTTTGTTGCGTTGATATCGACAAAAAGCGCGGCCAGCCCCAATGGCCCAAACAGGAGTGCCTGCGGCTTGATGAGCACGGAGAGAACGTACAGCGGGATTGCCAAACGCCATTTCCGTTTGACGGTATAAATGACAGTAAGGAGGAGAAAGAATGTGTAAACGCTGTCAATCTGGCCCCATGCGGCACTCGTTAAGGCTATAGCCGGATTAAACGCGTATAATAACCCCAACGCGGAGGCGGCTTTATGGTTTAACTCCTTTTTGCCTTCACGGAAAATGAGGTAAGCGCCCAATGCGTCGCAGATTATCGGTACGGTTTTAATAATTAACAGGTTCAATGAATAGTCGGATGTAAAGAGAGCGCCTTTAAGCCATAACACATACAGGTATCCCGGGATATAATCGCAGAAGGAAACATTTTGATAAAACGCGCCCGGTCCGTGCCTTACCATACTGCCGCCCCAACTCAAGAAGCAACTGATATCCACATCGTATCCGGTAACGGTATAACCAATGAAGAGCCTCACGCTAAAAGATATCAACAAGCCCGTAAAAAAGACGATATAGGGTGATTTTTCAAAACGCGGCTTAACTAAATTGAAGTCGTCCCCGGTACGCCTCGCGTGGTAAAGTACCATTAATAAAAACAACGCCGCCATACCGATGAGCCATGGATAAAACGAACCGGCGGGCGCTTGATACACATCCGGCTCATTATAAGCCGTGCCCGTATATTCACGGGAATTTTCAACCGGGTACCAAATTTTGGCTACGATGTCATCCGGCAGCGAAGCGACCTTCACCAACTGTATATCGTCAAACGCCGCCTCACCCTTGCTTTCCCCGCCGTAACCTCCTAACCGGGCATAGACCGTGACACTTGTTTGGTCTATACCCGTTTCGCCGTAATCGACAAAGTAATGCCATTGACCATTTGTATCAAATAAGCCGTCCAGATGATAGTAGACCCCGGAGACGGATATGTTTGCGCCGGATCCCGCATCCGGTATCCTGCCTGTTTTAATATACCCTGAAAGGCAATACAGGCTTTCCGGATCGACCGCGACTGTTTGAGAAAAACGCGCGTCGTTCATATCACCGCTGCGTATCATCGCGGCATTTTCACCTGAATGGGAAGCAGATGAAACCAGGAAAAGCGTATCCGCTTCGGCGTATACTTCCATTTCCCAAAAAGCGGGTAACCCGTTTTCATCAATGGTTTCAAACCCGCCGTTTTGAATAAGGTTTTCCGACATTTCATCAGCCATAACATATGCAGACATCAGAAGGATAAAAATTAATGCGGCTACCAGACACCATCGTCTCATGTTATATACCATCCGCCTTTACGCGATTTAGAATGCGTTTTCTACATGTATGATACCATGCGGTGTTATTTCGATGACATCAAACCGCAACGAGGTTTCCGTCAAACCGTTTTGCACCGCGTACCAAAGGGCAGTGTTCCTTAAACGCTTTTGCTTCTTAGGCGTAACCGAAATGAGCCCACTGCCCGGCTCCCCTTCCAAACGTGCCTTTACCTCGATAAAAACCGTTGTTTCCCCATCTTTGGCAATAAGGTCAATTTCGCCGCTGCCATAACGAAAACGGGAGGTAACATGAACAAAACCTTTTTGCGTTAGGAACTCCAACGCGACTTTTTCTCCCCTGATACCGGATGAATAAGCTTCACTCATGCGATAAATTTTCGGATGAACGTTTGCCTATGCTCCGGACAAGGCCCTATGATACGCAGCGCTTGTATATGCTCGTACGTACCGTATCCTTTGTTCCTGTCGAAGCCATACTCAGGGTAAACGAGATGCATCTGCCTCATCTGCCTGTCCCGCACAACTTTTGCCACGATACTGGCCGCCGCGATATTATAACATATCGCGTCACCATGAACGATAGGGCGCTCTTCGGCTGATAACCCGACGCGCGTGACCGCATCGATGAGAAATAACTCAGCCGGAACCTGTTCCGCCGCCCTGCGCATGGATAGCTTCGTCGCGTTTAGAATATTCATGCTGTCTATTTCACCCGGCGATGCCTCACCCACGCCTATACAGACAGCCTTTTTAAGAATCGCTTCGTAAACCGATTCTCTGCGTTTTTCGGTTAATTTTTTGCTGTCATCAATCCATTCAATAATATCCCGCGCGGGCATCACGACACAGGCGGAAACGACGCTTCCGGCTAACGAGCCGCGCCCCGCTTCATCGATGCCGGCAATCACGATGCCGCGCTCCCAATACGGCTTGTCGCATAACAGCAGTGTTTGTACCCTTTGCAACCGTGATATTTTTTGCATGATACTAATCTTCAGCCGCCGCGCTGTCATTCTTTATAGAAACCACTGCGCGTCCTTCCTTCGTGTCCGTCACGGGCATCTCCAATGTGATGCGTCCTAATTTCCCCGCGCGAAACTCATCCATGACGACAGCGCTGCCTCTATAAATATCGGGCGCGCCGCCCTTTATCAAAAACCCGCGCCCTCGGCAGGCGGCTTCTAACAACGCCAAGCCCTTTAGGGTTGTATCGGCAAGCTTATAGCGCTCTTTAACCTTATCGGGACATATACGCAACAGATCCTCCAGCAAAGATATCGCCAGCGTCTCCATATCTACAATTTCGTCTTTTAATGTACCGATATAACACAGTTTAATCGCCGACAGCTGATCTTCCAATTTGGGCCAAAGGAGGCCCGGAGTATCCATAACCTCTAAATAGGGTGAGATCTTCATCCATTGTACCGACCTTGTTACACCCGGCTTATCCGCTACCTTGGCAACTGCCGCGCCTGAAAGATCGTTGATGAACGTGCTTTTCCCAACATTGGGAATACCAATAACCATGGCGCGGACGGTTTTACGCACCCCTTTTGCCATCGCTCTTTGTACATAGACGCGGCTTGCGCTTTCTATCCACTTGAGCACACGCGCGGCTTTGCCCGAACCCGACACGTGGCTGTATACGTTGATGTTTTCTGTTTTTAGGGCGTTAAGCCAGCTTTCGGTTAACTTGGTATCGGCTAAATCCGCCTTGTTTAATACCAGAATGCGCGTTTTATGACGCGTCATCTCCCACAACGCGGGATTTCGGCTGGCCAGCGGCAGCCGCGCGTCGCATAGCTCAATGACTATATCGACGCGTTTGATTTGATCGGCTAAGAGCCGTTTGGATTTTGCCATATGGCCCGGATACCAGTGAACTTGCATACAACACTTCCATAAAGAAAATATAGCTTCTGCTTCATCTTACTGTTTTCTGGTAAAAAAGCAAGTCACGATAGAATAATGAAATAATACTATTGAACTGAATGGTACATCATAGTAGAATGGTACCAGGCAATAAATGTTATTAAAGACGATTCCAACCATCTATAACACAAAAAAGCATCCGACAGCGTTTGCAAAGTGAAAACTTTCATTTAATGGTTGAGTCAATACCATATCAATTACCAAAGGAGGAGTAGCAATGGGACTTATCAGAGCCGCGTTGGGCGCGACGAGGGGTGTTCTGGCTGACCAATGGAAAGAATACTTCTATTGCGAGGCAATACCCGAGGATGTATTGGTAATCAAAGGTTTAAAGCGTGTCTCCGGTCATTCATCCAACAAGCGGGGTGATGACAATATTATCACTACCGGCTCGGTGATCGCCGTGGCTGACGGACAGTGTATGATTATTGTTGAGCAGGGAAAGGTATTGGATGTTTGCGCGGAACCCGGAGAGTTTATTTTTGACGTGGGCGGCGAGCCGTCGTTGTTCGCAGGGGGAGATTGGAAAGAAAACGCGCTGGCTTCCCTGCAAAGTGTATGGGAGCGGCTCAAGTTCGGCGGCGCTCCCGGAAAAGACACACGGGTATACTACTTTAACACCAAGGAATTGATTGGCAATAAGTATGGTACGCCGAATCCGGTTCCGTTCCGTGTGGTGGACACGAATATCGGGCTGGATATAGATATTGCGATACGCTGTTTCGGCGAGTACAGTTACAGAATAATTAATCCCATTTTATTTTACACAAACGTATGCGGAAATGTCGCGGCGAGCTATGTGCGCGGCACCATTGAAGGACAGATGAAGACCGAACTGATGACCGCGTTGCAACCCGCGTTTGCAAAAATATCCGAAATGGGTATCCGCTATTCGGCGCTGCCCGGCCGCACGGCAGAGCTGGCGGAAGCGCTTAATGATGTCTTGTCAGCGAAATGGCGTGACTTACGCGGAATTGAAATCGTTTCATTCGGCGTTTCCTCGGTCAAAGCGAGTGAAGAAGACGAGCAGATGATTAAAGATCTGCAAAAGAGCGCGGTCATGCGTGATCCGACGATGGCTGCGGCAACGCTTGTCGGCGCGCAGGCAGACGCGATGAGAGCGGCAGCCAACAATGAAAAAGGCGCCATGACAGGTTTCATGGGTATGGGTTTCGCCCAACAGACAGGCGGTATGAACGCTCAAAGTCTGTTTGCGATGAGCCAGCAACAGGGGCAGCCGCCGAATCAACCCGCACCGCAAACGACAATCGTGTCCGCCTCAGGCTGGGCATGTCCTTGCGGGCATACCGGAAACACCGGGAAGTTCTGCGCCGAATGCGGAAAGCCACAGCCGGTTGCGCAAGGCTGGGTTTGCACATGCGGAACCACTAACAAAGGGAAGTTCTGTGTAGAATGCGCAAAACCGAAGCCCGCGGATGTTCCTAAGTATCAATGCGATAAATGCGGTTGGGAACCGGAAGATCCCACAAAACCACCGAAGTTTTGCCCGGAATGTGCCGATCCTTTTAATGATAGTGATATCATAGCCTAAATTTTGCTGTATAAAAAGTCTAATAGATAGGGAGGTAACGATATATGGGATTATTTGATAAAAAATCATGTGATATTTGTAACGGAAAGATTGGATTGTTGGGCAATCGAAAACTGGAAGACGGAAACCTGTGCAAAGATTGCGCCAGATTGCTTTCCCCGTTTTTCAGTGATCGCAGACGCAGTACGGTTTCGGACATTCAAGAACAGTTGGCTTACCGCGAGGCGAACAAAGCGGCAGTCACGACGTTTCATACCACCCGCACATTAGGCAAGGGAACAAAGGTGTTGCTGGACGAGGACGCAAGGAAATTTATCGTAACCGCCGCCCGTAAACTGGAAGACGAAAACCCGGACGTGTTGGATTATTCGCAAGTGACAGGGTGTCAGATCGATGTTGAGGACAGCAGAACAGAACAAAAACAGAAAAGCAGCGACGGTAAGGAAGTAAGCTATACGCCGCCCCGCTATGTTTACTACTACGATTTTTATGTTACCATTCATGTTAACCATCCGTGGTTTAATGAAATACGTTTTAAGCTGAACAACCAACAGATAAAATCGGCGGAGACCAGCGGCAGCTCGGAAATTGGCCGCAGAAGCAATGATTACCGCGAATGCGAGGCGCTCGCCGAAGAGATTAAAGAAGCGTTGACACAAGTACGTCAAACCGCGCGGGATAATATCATAGCCGCCGGCACACCCAAGACCGCGCAAATCTGCCCGCTGTGCGGAGCTACCACCGTGCCTGACGCGCAGGGGCGCTGTGAATTTTGCGACGGGGCGATAACGCAGTAAATACACAACCTGCTAAAGCAAGAGGTGTTCTTATGAATAAAAGAGTGATTTGGCTTTTTGCGGCAATGATTCTATTGGTATTTATATGCATTGGAACACATGCCCAAGAACCGATTATAACAGATACCGGCGATGAACAGACTGCGGACAGCATTGATATTGATACAGGAACCGCAGCCGATTACTCGTTCATCGACAGAATCTTTGTTTGTGTGGCTGTGGAAGTAGGCGATATGCCCGTCGATCCGTCGATCCTCGGGCGTTATGACGTCATATTTCGCACGGATGGCACCGCATCGTTCACCATCGCCGGATTCAACATGGATGGCTGCACATGGCGAGACGACGGAAACATCATCACGCTGGATTTCTACACCACGCTTTATGAGTATGTCCGCATAGGTGAAGGTTTGCAAATGAATTATTTCGATACCATGCTGTTGACCTATATGGCTGAAGACGCAGAATACAACCCACCGGTACCTACGCCGGAATCTGAAATCATCCCTCCTATTTTATGTGATACGGAGCGAGAAGTCATTGAGCACGGATTGTTCAGTGTCTCATACCCTGATAATTGGATATATGACGAGGGCAGATCGAGCATGAATGACAAATCCGCGAACATCCGATTTACCTTTTATGATGATGCGGGAAAGGAGCAATACCGTATAAATATCAGCGCTTCGCCGGACTCCGCCAAACAACACAGAAGAGGTTTTACCGACAACGGTTTCAGTTTAAAGGACTTGGCCGACGGTAAGCTTACCGGCATGGTTGTTGACGGTACGGTTTTTTATGAAAGCAAACCGGGAGAAGTTTATCGTTACAGGCATGACCCTTCCGGGGTAAACTACTATATACAGTTTTTTCCTGCAAAGGGAGTTGATTTGTTAGCGGCGCCATTTACGGATATCATTAATGGAGTCCGTCTTCATTTAACCGATGAGGGCACAGCCGCCACGCCATGGCCATGGGACGGAATGCCTTGGACTCCCGATATTAATCCGCAGACGGCAGGTTCGATTACACTGACCCCGATGTTTTTAAAAGCGGATGAGCCGATTATTCTTAATAGAACGATGGGGACATCCATGACGGTTTCTAACGATTTGATTTATACCGTAACGAAGAATGAGCTTAGCGCGTACCGGATTAATGATGATACAGTAGTGTTTGAAAACGCTGTCAAACTTGATGAAGAGTACGAAATGATAAGAACCGATAAAACAGGCCGGCTTTATCTATCCCAGGGCATTTGGAGTGTTTTTGTATACGACGGGTTTAATAAAATATCGGCGCCGTCGATCAAACACGATCTTGTCATGCATCCATCGGGTGAATGGGGCATCTCGTTTTGGGTGAATGCCGATCCGCAGATAATTACGGTGAAAGATAATGTATATGAAGCAGCGCCCTGGGTTCTTACGGATTTAACCAAACCGGAGACACGCACGGGTTATTTTAAGATGATCAGTGATATCCGTATATCTGATTCCCATATTATGGTCGCTGGCAGCGCAGCGGATGACAGCGGGGAGAAGATAATGGTTTACGATTTTGACGGTAATGAGTTGTTCGCATTGGGAAACACGCGGGCAGACAGATCCGGGTTAGGCCACATTACCGGCATTACGGAGACGCCCAATGGATTTCTGGCGACCGATGGCAACATGCGCAGTATTATATTATGGGATATAAACGGCGCGTTTGTCGGCACGATCGACGTTAAAAAATTACTTGGCGCCGGTTACTGCTGGTTGGAAGACATGCATTTGATGGACGATGGCACTATTTTGATAGCGATTTCGCAGGAACGCGCTGACAAGTCCGCGGATGAACTGCTGTTCTTTAAGCTGACCGGGTTTTAAGCGGCTAAAGTGAGTGAAGGGCATAAAAGCGAGCCTCCGCTCAGTGGCCACTCCCTGGTCACCCCTTAAACGCTAAAAAAGTTGCGTTCAGCGGTTTAACATGCTATAATGACCCGCGAAAACGGGCGGTCCGCTTCCCCACGCGCGGGGTATGAACGTCCATGAGGAAGAAGGCGACCGCCATGAATGAGGTTATTCGTTCCATCGAACAGAAACAGTTGAGAACCGACCTGCCGGAGTTTGGCATCGGCGATACCGTGAGGGTATGGGTTAAGGTAGTGGAAGGCGCCCGCGAGCGTTTACAAGCGTTTGAAGGCACCGTGATTGCCAAGCGCAACGGCAGCATACGGGAAACGTTTACCGTTCGCCGTGTATCTTACGGCATCGGTGTTGAAAGAACTTTTCCGTTGCATTCCCCACGGGTAGATCACTTGGATATCGTACGCAAGGGCAGAGTGCGCAGGGCTAAGTTGTATTATCTGCGTAATCTACAGGGTAAAGCCGCAAAAATTAAAGAAGCGCGGCGTACCTGATAATCGTTTTTCGTTACTAGTTTTTCTGTTTCTCCGGAATGCTTTAAAGAAGGCGCGGTTCAAGCGTCTTCTTTCGTGTATGCGTTAACCGTTATGACCTCTAACCCCTCTATTGCGTCATCAATTAGGCTTTGCGTATCCAGCACACGCTCGGCTAACTCAACATGATCTTTTTGAGGATGCGTCACGGGATGACGCGGGGTAAAAACCGTGCAGCAATCCTGATACGGAAGGGATGAAATGTCAAAAGTACCTATTTTTTGCGCGTAATTGATGATTTCTTGTTTATCTAAACCGATTAACGGCCTAAAAACAGGCATGGGCACCAACGCATCTGTCAGGACAAGCGCTTCCATTGTTTGGCTGGCTACTTGACCGATGCTTTCCCCCGTCACAAGTGCTTGCGCGTTGTTTTTAACGGCGAGGGCGGCTGCGATACGCATCATGAAGCGGCGCATAATAAGCGTTGTGTACGCTTCGGCGCATTTTTCATGTATCTGCGTTTGTATGCGCGTGAAAGGTATGACGCTTAATTGTACTTCCCCGCTGTACTCGGACAGCTTGCCCGCCAGATTAATTACCTTTTCGCGCACGCGGTCTCCCGTAAAGGGATAAGAATGATAATAAACACAGTTAATTTTCACGCCGCGTTTGGCTATCAAGTATCCCGCCACCGGACTGTCGATGCCACCGGATAGAAGAAGCGTCGCGCGCCCGTTTGTGCCTGACGGCATTCCTCCCACCGCAGGAATGACATCAGTATATAGATAACAATGGTCCCTTATCTCAACGGATAAGATCGTGTCGGGATGGCGCACATCCACGGATAAATGGGGCATCCGCTTGAGCACGTGTTCACCCAGTTCCGCATTGATTTGGGGAGAGTCTTTAAAAAAAGCCTTATCAGACCGCCTTGCCTGTACTTTAAAGGTACCTGTCTTGCCGCGCATGAGTTCTAACGCTTTGTCGCATATAGCCTGATAATCATCTTTCGCCATCTCGAAAGCATGAGAAACGGAATGCACGCCAAAAACCTTTGCCGCTTTTAGTGCGCAAGCGTTGATATCCGCAGCACCGCTAATATAGAATCGGCTGTCACTCAGCCAAACACGCGCACCTTCATCGGCAATGGCCAGTTTGATATTCTGCTGAAGCGCCTTCAGAAAATAGGGCCGGTTTAAACCCTTTAAAAATATTTCACCATAACGAATCAATAACAACGGTCCCATATATTTATCTCCTGACATATCGTGAAAGCAACCGATACTGCCTGATGACGGCCTCGGCGGCGTACTCGATTTCTTCCCGTGTTGTATCCTTTGACAGGCTGAAACGCACGGCGCATTCCGCGTCCGAACGGGGTGTGTTCATGGCCTTTAGTGTTTGCGACAACTTACTTTTGCCGGAGGAACACGCCGACCCGCCGGAGACATAAACGCCTTCACCCTCAAGCGCGTAAAGCATGGTATCGGAACGGACAGGTGTAAAGGACATGTTTAAAATATGCGGCGCGCCGCGTTTATCCGTGACTTCCGGACCATTTAACCGCGAATGCGGGATAGCTTGCGTGATGCGGTCATATAGCGTTATTTTTAGCGCATGCATCCGGCTGTTCGCTTCCGCCGGGTATGCCATGACCGCTTCCTTGAACCCGGCAATGCCGGGTGTGTTCTCCGTCCCTGACCGGACCCCCTCTTCCTGACCGCCGCCATATGTGAACGGCCGCGGCTTAGAGGCCTTTTTAGTAATTAACGCGCCAATGCCCTTCGGTCCGTGGATTTTATGGGCGCTTATTGCGTAAGATTGAATATTTGACAAATCTAACGGAACGCGCAGGAATCCCTGTACACCGTCAACATGAATGCCGGCCATCGGCGCAAGCCTGTCTCGTAAAGCGATCATCTCGTTTATCGGCTGAATCGCACCGGTTTCATTGTTGACATGCATCACGCAGATGAGTACCGTATCCTCTTTGAGCATCGTTTCAAGGCACTCGAGATCCACGATTCCTTCTTGCGTAACGGGGATTTCTTCAACCCGGCGGCCATGACGTTTCATAGCCATACACGCTTCACGTACAGAAGGATGCTCTACGGCTGAGCATAGAATACGGCCATTATGCCCTGTTTGCGGCTTGTTGCCAAAAACAGCGATGTTATTGGCTTCCGTACCCCCGGAGGTAAAGTACACGTGATCATGACAAGATAATATGGCACGGAAGGAGGCTATTTCTTTTTCAACCTCCATCGCGGGTTTATATAGGCTGGAGGGGTTATAATAAGCCGTTTGCATGCTGCGCGCAACGGCTTGTACCACCCGTTCGGAGGGACGTGTGGTAGCGCTGTTATCTAAATAGACACGCATCGAAAACGGTTACGCCTGCCACGCGCCTCTGGGCAGATACTTTTTGATATAGTCTACCATGACATCTGTGGGTTCGATGATGATGAGCCGCTTTTTTCCGTCCTTGGAAAAATAGAAAAAAAACAAATTCGCGCCCCGGTTCAAAAACCAGTTGCTTGTTTTAATATCCCTCATGCTGACATATCTGTTAAAGGCGCTTCCGTTAACCGGTCCGAAAGCTTCTACATTACGAACCTTCATCGTACCTAAACTTTTCCTTTTTTTGTTGTTAAACACGGAAGCAAAATCCATATCCCCATTTGTGAATGTGTACTCATACTCTATACGAAGACGGTCCCTGCGCAAGAAAAGCAAGACAGCCATTCCCGCTGACAGCAGGAGTATTACAAGCGTGAAGACATCAAATTGCGCGAAAATAGAGTTGAACGATATCATGGCTATCAAACCGAACAAGACGATGAATGCCATTGATAGATAATACATCATTTCGGTGAAGGTTTTTTGCTTTTTTACCACAATTTCCTCGGTAAAATGGTCCATAAATCCCATCCTCCTTATCTGTAAGAACACCGGAGTCGCTTTTATTGTACCCGTACCAACGCTTCTTTAGCAAGTGTTTTTAAGAATATACCGGAAGCGCCAAACACATCGAGCGCTTGTTCGGCCAGGTTCGTATGCATCCGGGCGTTAAACAACCAATCCTCACGGGTAGTTTCAGACAAAAGCGATCCTTGCTCATCCGTTCGGGCGGCTTCCGTCTTTGTTCCAAATCGTTTCATATCTTTTTGAAGATCCAGTAAATCATCTGTTAGTTGAAATGCCATGCCGAAATGGTATCCATACGTTTTTCCGGCATGAACTTCTTTATCATCCGCACCCGCTAAGGTTAAGCCGCATTCCATCGCCGCCATAAATAAACTTGCCGTCTTCTGTTTGTAAATTTCCATCTGCGTCTCTCGTGTCATCACACGGCTTGCCGGCGATATCTCGGTCATTTGGCCGCCTACCATGCCGGTCACACCGCTGCGCCCGGCTATGATGCGCGCCGCCCGTACATGGCTGCGTACGTCGGCTTTGCCTTCACAAGCGGTGAGCATGACTTCAAATGCCAGGGTAAGCAACGCGTCACCCGCCAGAATTGCAGCGGCTTCCCCAAACGTTTTATGACTGGACGGCTGCCCGCGCCTGAAATCATCGTTATCCATCGCCGGCAAATCATCGTGAATGAGAGAATACGTATGTATCATTTCTAGCGCCAGCGCAAACGGAAGCGCCGTTTCGTCATCCGTTCGTTTCAGCATGTATGCTTCCAGCAGTATGGTCGGGCGTAACCGCTTGGACGCGGCTAATAGGCTATATCCCATCGCATCGCGCAGGGCGTCAGTCATCTGTGTATGCTGAAGCGCTTCTAGTAAACCTTTTTCCAAACGCGGCAGATGCTTTTCAAGCCCCCTCATCGGGATTCTCCATGAAAGCCGGTTCGCTCGGCTCATCCGACACATCGTCAAGCACCGCTATCTTCTGTTTGCCTTCTTCCAACCGCTTAAGCAGTTCTTTTTGAATGGCCATCCCCTTTTCAAATAAAGCCGTACATTCTTCAAAAGGCCGGGATCCTTGTTCCATATCCAGCACGATGGTTTCAAACTCCGCCATCAACTCGGCAAACGTTTTCTTTTTTAGGTTATCCGCCATATAATCACTCCCTCATGGTATTTAACACGGCAACATCCGCCGATCCGTTTTTCATTTGAAGCTTTACCTCCATACCGGGATGCAAGCGCTCGATATCGCTGATGACAGAACTACGGTCCTATACCAGCG
>WRFT01000004.1 GCA_009776385.1 Clostridia bacterium | reverse complement strand
TTCATCACCGATGCGCATCACATGCGGGCCGCCGGGAGGCAGGTTATCCAGCGTGATCAGCCAGTGCCCTGCAGTATCGGGCTGCGCGGTATAGCATTGGCCCAGAAAGCGTACCGTGACGGTTTTATCCGCCGATCCCCACAGATTTACCTTTGTGTTTCGCTGCAGCACCATACCGCTTGATAAGGTATTAGGTAGAAACAGTTTCACGGCTCATGCCTCCTTTATGTTAAATAACATCGTGATGAATAAATTGAAACTGTCAAATCATACAACATTCGATGCCCAAATGGGAAGAATATTAAAATTTTTAAACAGGTGTTGACAGGGTTTGACACCTATGATATATTGTTAGCACTCACTCAAGGTGAGTGCTAACAATCGATAAGGAGTTGATTTTCATGACAGGTTTAGTACCATTCAACCGCAGAGGCATGGTTCCCACGCGCATCGGCGCAGGCTTTGAGGATTTTTACAACATGCTCGATGATTTTTTCACAGACGGAACACCAGCGAACCGCAACTTGTTCAAGGATACATTTAAGGTTGACATCATCGAACAGGACAGGGATTACCTCATCGAGGCAGAGCTTCCGGGTATCCAAAAGAGCGAAATAAGCTTGGATATCCAAGAAGATACGCTTGTGCTTTCCGTCAACCGACAGGAAGAGACGAATACGGAGGGGAAGAGCTATATTCACAGGGAACGACGTTTGGGATCTGTCTGCCGCCGCATCCGGCTGGCCGACGCGAAATTGGAAGATATCAAAGCGAAGCTGGAAAACGGCATCCTAACCGTTACGGTACCCAAGAGTATCAAGGACAACGCGCCGCGTAAAATCGACATCGAGTAAGGGCAACAACCCGTCTTTACTGGGATCCGGAAGAGCATATTAAAAATCCTCCCCTCCGCCGTATGATGGAAACGGCGGAGGGGAGGGCGCGTTTTAACCTTTTTACTTTTTTTCTAACGAAGCAAATTCACCGAAGACGGCCGTGTGCGTAAACGCGGGCGCAGCCCAGTGTACGGCGTTACGGATAACCTGTCCGACCTCTTTTTGCTTGTAAACAGGATTGCTTTCATGACCCGGCTGAAAATAGAAGATGCGGCCGGCGCCGCGTGTAAAACAACAGCCGCTTCGGAAGACCTCACCGCCGGAAAACCAACCGAGAAAAACCACTTCATCCGGTTTGGGAATGTCGAAGAACTCACCGTATGTTTCCTCTTTTGGAATCTCAAAATACGGAGGAAGCCCGGCGCAGATGGGATGTCCGGGGTTGACACACCAAAGGCGTTCATGGTCTTCCGATTCGCGCCAGCGCAAATCACAGGATGTCCCCATCAGCTTCATAAACGGCTTGCTCATATGTCCTGAATGAAGGGCGATGAAACCCATGCCGTTCAAGACGCGGTGGACGACACGTGCCGCCACCTCATCCGGTACCAAGTGATGGTTGATATGCCCCCACCAAATCAACACGTCCGTCGCGTCCAACGCTTCCTGCGTTAACCCGCACTCCGGTTCATCCGGTGTGGCGGTGCGGCATATAATGTGTTCATCGGTGGATAACACTTCCTTGATAGCCTCGTGGATGCCGTTTGGATACGCTTTTTTGCAGGTTTCATCCATGCGTTCTTTATAATACTCGTTCCAACAGGTGACTCGAATCACACGCACGCCTCCTTTAGTATTATAACTCGGGAATCGCTATGGTAATTTCGCGGCCGGCTTGCGCGGATTTTACAATACCGTCGATGATAGCCTGGTTGTACAGAATTTGACCGGACGGCACGGGAGCGGGCCCGCCCGTTAGTACCGCGTCCAGGAAGGAGCGTATCTTGCGGTCGAATAACCCGGGTTCCGGTGTTTCAAGAATAGGTATTTCCACTTCTGTTTGAACGCCCGCTACATCCGTATACAGTTTCATCGGGCCGCCGACCGTACCGTTCCAACAATCGGTGGAGGGGATACGCAGCGCGGCCTTCTTGCCCAAAATAACCGTGTCGCCCGGCGTATCTAAATGCATAGCCCATGAGATACGGAAGTCCACGATGATGCCGCCTTCCAAACGGATAAAGGCGGCGGCAAAGTCGTCAACGCTGAAGCGCGCGGCGTTTTCCGCTGCCGAGTGCTCGGCGTCCGCGTATTGGTAGGCCTCATTTGTTCCGAAGAAAGCGGAGGTCCAACCTGTTACGGATAGCGGCTTCGGGTAACCAATTGCGTTTAAAACCATATCCAGTGAATAACAGCCGATATCGCCCAAAGCGCCGATGCCTGCCGTTTTCTTTTCGATAAAGGTACTGTTGGGAATCCCGCGCCGTCGGCCTCCGCCTGTTTGAATATAATATACCTCACCCAAAGCATCCGATTCCACAATTTTCTTAATCATCTGCATGTTCGTGTCCATGCGCGGTTGGAATCCGATAGATAAAATCTTACCGCTCGCCTTTTCAGCGCGGATGATGTCCACAGCCTCTTCAATGGTAACGCACATCGGCTTTTCTAAAAGAACATGTACGCCCGCGTTCAGCGCGGCGATAGAGCACTCCGCATGGGTAGCGTTATAGGTACATACGGATACCGCGTCCAACCCTTCGGCCGCAAGCATAGCCGTATGATCCTTATAAAAACGAGCGCCTTCTATGCCGTAACGTTCCGCAAAAGCCTCTGCTTTTCCGGGAATCAAGTCCGCCAAAGCGACGATATCCACGTCCGGCATACGCAGATAACTCTCCGCGTGGGATTCGGCTATCCAGCCCGTGCCAATGATGCCAATCTTCACTTTTTTGGAATAAACGCGTTCCTCCCGCCTGGTTGGGGTAAATTGAGATAATACCACGTCGCTCATCTGTCAAACCCGCTTTCTAGTCTTTAAGACCGAGTTTTTTCAATGTTTCTATGCTCATGGCAGCCGCCTCCAGCGGCGTCCGTCCAACGGATTCATCCTGCTCTACAACAAACCATTCCGCGCCCGAGCGGATAGCGGCCGTAAGAATGCTTTCTATATCCTGGCAGCCATGTCCGACGGGACGGAACTCAAACGCGCCGGTATCTTTAGCCGCGGGTTCCGCTTGGCCAATCAGGGCGTAAGGCGGTTTATCACCCATACGGCCTACGTAATCCTTTAAATGTACAACGGGGCATCGGCCGGCATATTTTTCAATATACTCAACAGGGCTAAGGCCCGCGTATTTTACCCAGCAGACATCTATCTCGGTTTGCAGCAGACAAGGCTCGATAGCGTCATATATAAAATCAAGCCCGTACTGACCGCTGATGGTAATAAACTCGAAATCATGGTTATGGTATAGCAGCGTGATTCCCGCTTCACGCGCAAGGTGAGCAAATCGGTGTATTTCCCTGAGCGTACTCGCGAAACCTGCGGACCCGGGCCGGGTTTGTTCATCCAGATAGGGGATGGCGATGTATTGACAGCCGATGCTGCGATGATAGGATAATACGCCAAACATATCCTGCAGAATGAGAAAGAAAGGCACATGGCTGGAAAGCGCTTTAAGGTTATGCTTGTCAAGCATGGCCTTTACATCCTCTGCCGAATGCCCGTAAAAGCCCGCGAACTCCACTCCGTCATATCCCAGCTGTTTTACCTTACGAAGCACCGAATCTAAATCTTGCTGCGCTTCATCCCGCGCGGAATAAATTTGATAGGCGACCGGCCTTTTTTCCAAGGTGCAACACCTCCATATATTGATGCTTTTTTACATTATACCTAAAAGGGCGTGTTCTGTCATGTCTTATTTTCATTTCGCATTTTTATTTCACATTGGCTCGTAAACAGCGGAAAACGGTTATTTAGGTTCCTTGATGATAACAGCGACAAGAACAAGATCATCCTTACCGCTGTTTTGTACGCTATGGCGATGCCCGCTGACAGTGGTCATGACGTCTCCCGCTTGCACTTCCACGCGTTTATCATCATCGGTCACAACGCCTTTACCGCTTAGGAAGTAAAAAACTTCCGCCTCGCCAATGTGCTCATGTTCGCCAACCGAACAGCCTTCCGGAATTGTAAGCTTGGCACATAGGCCGCATGTCTCCGGCAGCAGCAGTTGTTCCAAATGGACAAGCGTTACGGTTCCCTGCCCGCCAAGAAGACCCTCGCAGGATTCCTCCGGCAAACTGATTTTTTTACGTACCATGGTAAAACCTCCTTAAATTATTATCATCGTTACGCGGGTTTTCTGGTGATAAACAAAAGACAGGATAGAAACGTGAGAATAGACGTTTCTATCATATGGCGGCTATCGACTACCGTCACGTTTAAGAAATAAAGCGCGGGGATGCTCAGCATGCCTTCAAATGTCAAGTATTGGTAGACGAGCAGAATGGAGAGGAACGCTGCCGGCAGCCAGAGTATTTTTCGCGGTACATTCTGCTTGCGAGCGCCGTGAGCCAAAGGCAGCAGTGCGCCCATTCCCAAGCCGATAAGCAGTCCGCGCAGAAAACCGCTCGCGAAGCCCAGCGTCGTCGGAATAAGGGAAAACAAAATACAGACAAGCGCGCAGACGACCAGCGGGGTTACCGCAATCATCAATTTCCTAATAAACACGTTATCCCTCCTGAATACAAGCTCGGTCTTCGTCAGACAGAGTACATGCGTCAAGCAAATCAGGTCTGAACCGCATCGTTGCCAGCAGCGCTTCCCGGCGTCGCCAATGAAGGATTTGGGCATGATTACCGTTAATGAGTGTTTCCGGAACGGATACTCCCTCAAAAACGCGCGGGCGTGTATATTGCGGGTATTCCAGCAATCCCGAGGAAAAACTCTCGTCTTCCGTACTCTCCTGACAACCCAGTACGCCGGGAATGAGGCGTGTCAGGCAATCTATCACCACCATGGCAGCCGTTTCCCCGCCGGTTAGGATATAATCGCCTATGGATAACTCCTCATCTGTATATCGATCCAACGCGCGTTGATCCACGCCCTCGTAATGCCCGCACAACAATATCAGGCTATCCTCCGCGGCCAGTTCGCGCGCCTTTTCTTGGGTAAGCGTTTTTCCTCTCGGCCCCAGAAAAATGCGCCGGGCAGACGGATGCCGTTGCATGGCATACCGCATGGCTCCGGCGATAGGCGGAGCCGTCATCAGCATGCCCGATCCGCCGCCAAACGGGTAATCATCCGCGTTTTTATGCTTCATTTGAGAAAAGGCGCGTATATCAATGCATTCGATGTGCAATAGGCCTTTTTGCAAAGCCCGCGCGATCATACTGGTCTCTTTAAAACTAGTAAAGACATGAGGAAACAGTGTGAGCACATCAATCTGCAAAAACCGCGACCTCCCCAAGCTTTTCGGCGTTGACCGATATTCTACCCAAGGCTGTGTCTACACTTATAAAAACGCTTTTGAGCGCGGGCGCCATAAAGGTTCCTGTATCAGTGGAAAAAACATAGATATCAACGGGGTTACGAGACAGAATATCGGTCAGAATGCCAACCCGTGTGTTTGTTTCATCAAACGCCTCGCAGCCTATCATATCGCATATAAAATCCTCATCGGGGCCAAGCGCCACCGCGCGGGTACGATCAACAAATAATTGAACCCCTCGGTAAGCCTCGGCAGTGTCAACCGAATGCGAAGCGCCTAATAGGGCGTATACCATGGATCCCGATAAGCGCAGTAAGCGGAAAGGCTCGCAGACCATGCCATCCGCTCGGGAAACATAAACCGTGTCCAGCAAGCGAAACCTTTCAGGGTCTCCCGTGTAAGGGCGAATCTTTACAGCGCCTTTTATGCCGCTTGGCTTTAAGACCTCGCCGATGAGGATATATTCGGAGAGCATCTTATTTAATTTCCACAAATACGGGTTTCCCTTGTCCCAATGTTGCGGCTTTAATCACCGTGCGGATAGCCTTTGCGATACGGCCCTGTTTACCTATCACTTTACCCATATCTTCTTGATCTACATTCAACTCAAGTATTACCGCTTCAGGCCCTTCCGTTTCCTGTACATGAACCGCGTCGGGGTTATCCACCAGCGTTTTGGCTATGAACATGAGCAATTCTTTCATTGTCTACTCCTTCAAGCGGCTGTTCGTTCAGCCTTCAATGACGCCGGTCTTTTTAAGCAGAATACGTACGGTATCCGTAGGTTGTGCGCCTTTTCGAATCCATTCTTTAGCCTTATCTCCATCGATTTTTACCTCCGCGGGTGACAGCATGGGGTTATAGTATCCGATTTCCTCGATGAAGCGGCCGTCTCGCGGGCTGCGTGTATCGGCGACGACGACACGGTAAAAAGGTGACTTTTTCATTCCCATTCTCTTAAGACGGATTTTGACTGACATGAGGTTTCCTCCCTTAGATTTTTTGTGTTTATTGAAATCATGGGTATGATTTACAATCTTGCCTTATAAGAAGGGCATTCGCGCCCTTCCTTGTTTTCCGGGCGACCGCATTTTTTGCATCATTTGTCGTGCCTGATCAAACTGACGTATGAGAGCGTTGATATCCTGAACCGTCGTTCCGGACCCGGAGGCGATGCGCTTCCTGCGTGATGCGTTAAGTAAGTTGGGGTTTGCGCGTTCCGCGCGTGTCATGGAACGGATGATTGCCTCCGGCTTCTTAAGGGCATTTTCATCTATTTCTACATCCTTCAGCTTCGTGCCTACACCGGGAAGCATGGATAAAACAGATTGAAGCGAACCCATTTTTTTCATTTGCTGCAGTTGTTCTAAAAAGTCATCCAGGCTCAAGTCACGCGTTTTAACTTTACGGGTCAATTTTTCCGCCTGATCTATGTCAAAAGCTTCCTGCGCTTTTTCAATGAGCGTCATCACATCGCCCATTCCCAGAATGCGGCTTGCCATACGGTCCGGATGGAAGGGCTCCAAATCCGATACCCGTTCGCCGATACCCGAGAATTTTATCGGCTTACCGGTGACCTCTCGAATGGAAAGTGCGGCGCCTCCGCGGGTATCGCCGTCCAATTTTGTAAGGATGACTCCGTTTAAGGACAATGCCTCATCAAACGCGCTCGCGGCGTTTACCGCGTCCTGCCCGGTCATCGCGTCCACAACAAGCAAGACTTCCTGAGGCGACGCGGTTTTTTTAACGCGCCTCAGTTCCTCCATTAACTCCGTGTCGATGTGAAGGCGGCCTGCCGTATCCAGTATGAGCGTGTCGCGGCCATAATACCGGGCCGAATCGATGGCTTCCCGCGCCGTAACGGCGGGGTCTTGCGTGCCTCGTTCAAATACCGGGCATTTTACCTGATCTCCCAAAACCTGAAGCTGCTTGATAGCCGCGGGACGGTATATGTCCAAAGCCGCTAACATGGGCTTTTTTCCTTGACTAACAAGATATAACGCCAGTTTCGCCGCCATGGTTGTCTTTCCGGACCCCTGTAGGCCGCAGAGCATAAAAACAGTCGGAACGCTTGAGGACCATGTGAGGCGCGTATGCTGCCCTCCCATGACTTGAGTTAGTTCCTCGCTGACGATTTTTATAACTTGCTGGCCGGCGGTAAGGCTTTCCAGAATGGATTGACCGGTACAGCGCTCTTGAACGCGGGTGCAGAAGTTCTTGGCGACCTTATAATGCACATCCGCTTCAAGCAGCGCCATGCGTACCTCGCGCAGGGCATCTTTGACGTTCTGCTCCGTAAGCCTGCCTCTGCCGGTAAGCTTACGAAGGGAGTTTTGCAATTTTTCGGATAATCCTTCAAACGCCATAAGTATCCTCACTGTCGCGTGCCATTTTATTAATCAGCTTGCTTGCTTCTCCGACATGCCCGGATTGAAGGAGCACCGATACCTCTAACACATCTCTTCGTATCTTGGTAAACATACCGGAGTGGCCCAGCTTTGATTCCATCGCGCGCAACTGTGAGCGGGCCTTTACCAGCGCCTCGTGTACGGCTTGCCGTGAGATGCTCATATGATTTGCAATCTCCGAAAGAGACCAATCTTCTTCTAAGTAAAGATGTGCGATATCACGGCGGATTCCCGTTAAAAGCTGTCCGTAGCAAGCTAAAAGCTGAGCGTCGTTTACTCTTTTTTCCAGGATACCCGTTGTCATCGCATGAGTCCCCAATCTGTCAAGCATTTATGCTTGACAGCATTATTATAAGCAATACGTTCCGTTTGTCAAGCGCACGCACGGACATATTGGTTAATTTTAACCAATTCAAACCTAAAGGAGCCTAAAGAGCTTTATTGATGTGCCGTCTAGCGAAGATAAGCCTGCCCGTAAATAAACTGATGCAGGGACTCCAAATTGAGCCGCTTATTCCTGTCGCTCATAAATATAACCGACATACCATCGATGTTTTGATAAGTAAAGCCTTTGTCCATGGGTATGCGAAACTGGGAAAACAGCGTCTCTCCATGGGACGCACGAGTCAAAAGGCCGGAGGATAGGGCGGCATAGCCTAACTCAAAAAGCATCGCGGGTGGTATGTTGGTGTAGATGTACGGGAGTGCCGTCTCCATCAGGCTGACCATCCCGTCCAGAGTAAGACCATTATGCAGTACATGATTTAACACCACTTCCATTAATTTCCGTTGGCGTTCTGTTCGTGCCATATCATTATCGATACCGCGGATTCGCGCGAATGTGACCGCCTGCATACCGTCCAAATGATGCATGCCCGCTCTGCCTTCCACAGGTGACCGTTTCACTTTATCCATTGGTTCTTTACGTAGTTCATAATTGATACGATTGGCTTCCGCCTTGGTTAGTTCTATATCGATACCGCCCAAAGAATCGATGATTGCGGCGAGGCCGAAGATATTTACGGTAACAAAGTGTTCGATGTTCATATCAAAATTACGGTTCACCGTGCGCATTGCCAGCTTCGGCCCTGCATCCGCCACGTTGTTTTTTTCACCGGCAATTGCACCGAAACGGAAAGCTGTATTGATGCGGTTCCCCTGCGTGTAGCCGGGTAAGGAGACATAGGTATCCCGCAGTATGGAGGTAAGCTTAATGGATCCGTCCGTTTTGTTAAACGACAGTATCATCACCACATCCGATAAACCGTTATTCAATACATCCTTGCGCGAATCCAGGCCCAGCAGAAGGATATTGACGGTGTCCGTTGGCAGTTTATCGTTGGTTTCCAATTCACTCGGATCGATATCCACCGATGCGTCAGGCAGCCTGTCTAAATGCAGCAGAGCCTGTTCCTCGTCATCCATACTGTTCCACGCCGTTTCCTCAGCCTCCCATTGATCCCATTGCTCCCTGCTTTCGTCATCGAGTGACGCATAAATGATATCTTTAAGCGAGAATTCTTCTTCCTCTGCCAAGGTGAAAGACGCTGCCAGCGCCAGTATGACAATGATGCACCAGATACGTTTAAATAGTGTCATGTTATATCCTCCGGTTTAATTAAAATGATGCGGTGTGCCGCTAGTTGATTCGCCTGTTCAGTATCATTCTGGTTAGATTGCCGTTGTTAAAAAAGGCGGAAAGCATGGATTCATCAAATAACGTGCGAACTGTTTCTATGGGTGTTATCGTTAAAATGAGCGGGACGACTATAAACGCCGCATAACATAAAACAACACCGCGCAGCAAGCCAAATACACCGCCGAACAACCAATCGAGCTGTTTGAGCAATGGAAAGTTGAAGACAGCGCGCAGAAGATTAATGAGTATGGACAACACGATATATAAAACTAAGAAGCATACAAGGAAAGATAGGACATTGATAGAAAAAGTGAGAATCGTATGGTTTACATAATCGGAAACGGTTTGGATACCCGATGCGGAGAAAACACCGTTTTCCAAATTAAAGCGCAGCAGTTCGCTTAAGGGCAGCGGAAGATTCACGTTTTCTAAAACTTTAGATAACCCCTCGCTCGTCATGGAAGCCACGTTTTGCATGGCCAACTCCAGATTGCCGATACGTGATGAAGCGTCCGTATAGTGGATTAGATTCATGATGATGGATTGATCGGCTTGAATACCGTTGGCCAAGACAGGATATAAGAAAAACGATCCCACCAATGACAAAAGGCATGCGCCCATCGAAAGAAGCGACTGGATAAAACCCCTGTAGAATCCTAACAGAACGCTCAAGGCGATAATGGCAATGGCGGCAATATCCACGATGTTCACAAAAGACTTCCCCTTTCCCGTATCACGCGCCCGGCAGCGTCACCGCGTAAACCTCATCTCCGCAGGCAATCAAGATGCGGCCTCCCTCCAGGGAGCCTATAACCTGAGTGACTTGCCGGCCTCGAACCGGCAGTTCATAAGCTGTAAAACGCTGCGCGTTATACTCGGCGCGATAAATATACTCGGAGGATACCGCGTATATCGTGTTTCCGTAAATGACTGCTCCCGCACAAGCGGTAGGCAGCGTAAAACGACGATCCACTGAGCCGGTCATATACCGCAGTTCTTGAATATGACCACCGCTTGAAGCTTGTGTGGTGGGAACAAACAGCATAGCCACGTCACCTCGGACCGGTACTTCCGCGTCGATGAGGCGCCAGCCATAAACCAACGCCGCTTCCGAAGTGTTTTCGATACCTTGATAATTATAAGAACGGATTTGCCGGGTGGTGACGGCACGCAGTCGGTCATTATCGTACAGCATGCGGTAGGGGGTGGACTCACCCAGCATGGATTCGCCGGTATTCTTTCTTCCCACCTCGAATGTCTTTAGCGTTGTGTTGGCGGCAGTGCCGTATATGTCCAGAAGTGTTACCCACAGGTACTGCCCTTGGTCGCCGTAAAAACCGACGTCTAAAATATATGCGTCCCTGAAAGCGTCCGTTTCGATATCCACCTGTAACCCGTTTAGATCACGAATAATAAGTGTTGAAGCTGTCTCCGGTCCGATCACGGCGGCGGCGTATCTTTTACCGACACGCGCGAATTGAATCATTTCATTTAAGGTATCTTGATAGGTTGAAACGCCTTCATAATTTAAGATATACATTCGCGCGTTCACCCATACGGTAATATTGTGCGCGCCCACCGAGAAGGACGCACCCGCTCCGATGGATTGCGACCACTTTGCAGCGCCCGAATGTGTCAGACAATGTATGGAAACGCCGTCATAATAAACGATGTACTCACCAAACGGCGTCACATTCTGTCCTGTAAAACAGCTCAACCGGGTAGCGGTGGACCCGCGTGACCTGCCCGCGTTTAAAATAAAGGTGAACGCCGCGAAAGCCGTTAACACGACTCCCGCTAAAATCAGCCAATTGCGCAGCGTAACGTTTTTCTTTTTATCATCGTATACGTTGAAGTTGCGTTGTATCATGAAATGAGTAAACTCCTTATCGCGCGTAACCGCGTACCCTGATAGCATGGTTTATTATAACGGTATCGGACAAGGGTTGCAATCCCGCGCCATGCCGTTGCTTAGGCTGTCATCCTATTCGGGAGCAGAAAAACCGCCGTCCCTTTTCCTTTGCTTACTCCACTTTGCGATATCTTTGCCCCAAGCCCTTTTGTCTTTTAAATATCCCGCTTTGTCATCGGCGAATCTGTTTTCGCGTTTCAATGCCAGGTACCCCTCCCAGCGTTCGCTGGATAGTGAGCCATCTGCCAGCGCTGTCAGAACGGCGCATCCCGGCTCTGTGGCATGGCGGCAGTCATTGAAACGGCATTGTGCTATCAGCTCTGTTATATCTTGGTAACCGGTGCCAATCCCTTCTTCAGCGCCGAACAGTCCCAGTTCGCGCATTCCGGGCGTATCAATGACCATCGCGCCGGAAGGCAGCATGAACAGCTGCCGATGGGTTGTCGTGTGACGACCTCGGCTGTCGTCGTCTCTGATGTCTTTGACGGCCATGACAGGCCTCCCCATTAACGCGTTAAGCAGCGACGATTTTCCAACACCGGACATACCTAAAAACACAATGGTCTTGCCGGGCGATAAATACGCGTTCAACGCATCCAAACCCATTCCGGTCTTGGTTGATAGTATATGTACAGGGACATCCGGTGCGGCTTGCTGCGCTTCCAGGAGCGGGGTATTCGTGTCTTCCGTCAAATCTGCTTTGGTAAGCAGAATAACGGGTTGGCCGCCGCTGTTCCGCGCTTGTATGAGGTATCGTATGATTCGTTTGATGTTAAAATCGTGGTTAAGGGATGACATAATAAAAACATGTTCGAAGTTTGCCGCTACAACTTGTTCCAATACCGTTTTAACATAACCCCGCGCATGGCCTGAAAAATCCGATCGGGAAAATTTCGAGCGCCGTTCCAGCAGCTTTACAATGCGGGAATTTCCGCTTTCATTGTATTGCAGCAGCACAAAATCTCCAACGGCGGGAAAATCCTCCCGTACATCGGCGTTGTAGTAGAAAGAACCTTTTAAAACCGCCGTCGTCTCTCCGTATGGGGTGATAACGTTGTATTGTTCTCGCTGAAGCATCGTAACTCTGCCGGGTGTTAAGCTATCTTGGTAAGTTTCGGTATTAAAATATCCGTAATTGGCCAGACATATCATGGTTTGTTCATTCTCCTTCATATCCTCTTTAATAAGCAAAAAGCGCCACGGTGACAAGCGGCTTCATACAGAAGCCGCCGCCTGACGCTAATGAAAAGGGATACGACCTTCATCGTATCCCGCGGACAGCAGTATCCATGGAAGGCACTCATGATTGGCGCGCTAACACTTAATAACGTATCATCATACTATGGACGGATAACCCGCGCGCCCGTATTCGGTTAGTAAAAAACCACCTTATATACTGACATCAAAACAACTCCTTTCAGGATAAACTTTCCGCGGAAACAGCCACAGTGTAAGGTTTACATTTGTTTGTGTCAAGCGAAATAATATTGTTTGCGCATTGACTGTGCTTTATTACCAATAAGCGCGCTTGTAATCATGCTGAAATGTTACGACTCCTTTCAAAGCAAAGTTGACAGTTGCGCGTATGTCACTTTATAATGACAGCCTGTTTTTGTTTTATCAGGAGTGTGAGTTTTAGCATGACACAGTGGACGGCGGCTCGCTTGCGTGGTTTATTTTTAGAGTTCATGCAAGAAAAAGGGCATACCATCATTCCCAGCGCGTCGGTCATCCCGCAGGGGAATGTCAATGTGCTTTTTACCATTGCCGGTATGTATCCCCTCATTCCCTATCTGACAGGCAAGGCGCATCCGTCGGGTACACGGCTGGCTGACGCGCAAAAATGCGTTCGTACAGTGGATATCGAATCGGTTGGGGATGCGAGCCACTTAACTTTTTTTGAGATGCTTGGCAACTGGTCGCTTGGCGATTACTTTAAAAAGGAAGCCATCAATTGGAGTTGGGAATTTTTAACCGGTGACAAATGGCTTGGAATCGATCCGAACCGGCTGGCGTTCTCCGTTTTCCAAGGGGATGAAAACGCGCCACGCGACGAGGAAGCGGCTAACTTGTGGCGGGAAATGGGCGTGACGGAAGATCGCTTATTCTTTCTGCCCAAGCAGTACAACTGGTGGTCAACCGGCGGGCCGGGCCCCTGCGGGCCGGATACCGAAATGTTCTACATCAACACGGATAAAGAACCTTGCGGGCCGGATTGCACACCTGCCTGTGATTGCGGGCGTTATTTGGAAATATGGAATGATGTTTTCATGCAATATAATTTAAGGGAAGACGGTATATTAGAGCCGTTAGCGGCGCAGAATGTCGATACGGGAATGGGGTTGGAACGAACCGCATGCGTGTTAATGGGTAAGCAATCGGTTTATGAAACAGACGCGTTTACCGATATCATCAAGAAAATTGAGTCATTATCCGGCAAGGTATACGGAAGCGATGAGAATACCACGCGTTCTATGCGTATTATTGCCGATCACTTGCGTACCGCCTGTATGATTCTGGGTGATGAACGCGGCGTGACGCCATCCAACACAGATCAAGGGTATATTCTGCGCCGACTTATACGCCGTGCGATACGGCACGGCATGAAGATTGGCCTTCCGGATGTCGCCGCTGTCGCCATTGCCGGTGTGGTTACCGCGCAGTATGAACAGTCTTATCCGGAACTGAAGGCGCGCGAGCGGTTTATTGCCGAGCAGCTGCGGCTGGAGGAAGAGCGTTTTCAACGCACATTAAAAACCGGAATGCGGGAGTTTGAAAAACTATCCGCAAAAATGACGGATGAAAAGGTGATCGACGGCGCCAACGCCTTCCGTTTATTTGATACCTATGGGTTCCCCATAGAGATGACCGTAGAAATGGCGCAGGAAAAAGGTTTGTCAGTTGATACGGAAGGCTTTCAACTGTGTTATGAACGGCATCGAGAGCTAAGCCATTCCGGCGCCGCTCAAAAGTTTAAAGGTGGTTTGGCGGATGCAAGCGAAGCGACCGCCAAGTTGCATACCGCGACGCACTTACTTCATGCGGCGCTGCGTGAGGTGTTAGGTGATGAGGTGGCGCAAAAAGGCTCGAATATCACCGAGGAGCGTCTCCGGTTTGATTTTTCCTTTTCCAGAAAGATGACAGTTGATGAAATCACACATGTCCAGACGCGCGTGAACGAGGCGGTTCAAGCGCGTGTACCCATACTGATAAGTGAAATGTCCGTTCCGCAGGCAAAGGCACTCGGAGCGCTGGGTTTATTTGAAGGAAAATACGGCGACATGGTAAAAGTATATACAATGGGCGGTTTTTCCAAGGAGATTTGCGGCGGTCCCCATGCCGGTAATACCGGTGACCTCGGTCAGTTTATTATACAAAAAGAAGAATCTTCATCCGCGGGTGTGCGTCGTATAAAAGCCGTGTTAAAATAAAAACCATGTTTGAAAGCGCATAGAATCCCTGCCATTTTGACGCCAAGGGATGTTTATATCCCGGCGCATAAAATGACGGGCAGCGCAGTCTGTCGGAAAGAGGGGCTACATGCTATCAATGGCAGATCACCCGGCGGCGCAAATTGAACAGGCGCATATCGAGGAAACGATCGGTACTATCAAAGAAGAGCTGAATAAGCTGGAGGCGGAAATTGGCATTCGCGCGGATGAGGAAAGAATGGTCGCGGTAAGCTTTAGGGGCGATCAATCTCAAGTGCTTTTAAATACCATGCGTGCCAAGCTTCAGGTGTTGCATCAGCTGGCTTTGTCACAAAAGCGGCCGTATTTTTGCAGAATCGATTTCGCGCCGTTGGGAAGGAGCCGGGAAACGTACTACATTGGCCGATGGGGTGTAATGAAGACACCCGCTTATGAAACAGTGGTCGTAGATTGGCGAAGCCCGGTAGCCAATCTCTACTACTCCGGGCAGACGGGGTCTGTTCGATATGAGGCGCCGGATGGCTGCGTGGATGGTGAAATGACGCTTAAACGTGTCATCAATGTGCGTGATGGCCAAATAGAATCGCTTTTCGACTCCGGTATTGTTAGCTATGATGTCTATTTACAATCTGTTTTGGGAGCCGTCACTACCGACAGGCTCAAGGAGATTGTTACCACCATTCAAGCGGAGCAGAACTATGTGATACGGTATCCCTTGCAGAATCATCTCATTGTGCAAGGTGTCGCGGGCAGCGGTAAGACGACTATCGCGCTGCATCGTGTCGCGTGGCTTCTGTATGCCTATCGCGACAAGTTAAGCCCTTGGCAGATGATGATATTAGCGCCTAATCGCTTATTCTTAAATTACATCTCCGCGGTATTACCGGATCTGGGTGTAGAAAACGTCATACAAACGACATTCGAAGGCTTATGTGAACAATGGCTCCGAAAGCAAATGCCGAAGCTGACGCACAGGAATCTCTTGGAAAAAAGGCTTTCAACCGGCATAAGCGCATCAGCCGAGACCGTACAAAAAGGCTCTCTCTGTTTCAAGTCGGCGCTTGAGGAAGGGCTTGCGGTTTTTGAAAAGAGCATTCTGCCCCCCGGAAATGTCGTGTTCGGGCCGCTGACCCTCTTTACATATGATCAAGTACATGACATCTATTATCATCAACTAAGACATTTCCCTCTTAGTGCGCGCGTGCGTGAGTTAATCAAGTATACTAATACGCGTTTAAGGGAGGCCGCCGAAAAAATGGTAAGCGTCATCCAAAAGGCGGCGGAGGAGAAGATGACTGTTCTGCTGAACGGATTGTCAGACGGCCCGGAACGGCGGGATAGGGTAGCCAAGTTGCTGTCCGGCCGTGACGCCCGCATAGCAGAAGTGCAAGAGAGGCGCGAGCATTTTATAAAGGAGTTTGAAAGCCGTTTCCCGGATATGCGTGTCACGAAAGTCTACCGGCGTCTGTTAGAGGTGATGGAGGGGTATCCGGATACATGCGCATATCTGACCAAAGGCACGGTATATGCGGAAGACCTTCCGGCGCTGGTGGTCATCATGAAGAAGCTGTACGGTATCCCTTATCAATCGGTCAGTGCGGTGATGATTGATGAAGCTCAAGACTTGACGCCTTTTCAAGTATTGCTTATCAAGCAAATGGAAAGCCGGCCTTCATTAACGCTTGTAGGTGACATGATGCAGGGGATACAAGAAGGCGGCGGCGCGGAGTCATGGGGCCATATGAACCAAGAAGTCTTTCAAGGCGAGGCTATCTGCCATTATCTATTGCAAAGCTACCGCAGCACAGTAGAAATTACACGCTTTGCCGGTAAAATTGCCGCTGTGTTTCCCGTACGCGACAGGCCGCAAGCCAACCCGATCATTCGCCATGGTGACGCGGTAGTGATAGAAGGCTGCAAGACAGACTCGGCGCGTATAGCGCGCGCCGTCGTTATTGTCAATCAATGGCTTGCCAAAGGCTACCGTTCTATTGCGTTGATAGAAAAAACGGAAAAACAAGCCGCTGTAACATATCGCCGCTTACAGGGCCTTCTTCCTGTACGTCAAGTCACGGGCACGCAGAGTGAGTACCGGGCCGGTGTGATGCTTATATCCGCCTCACAAGTAAAAGGCTTGGAGTTCGACTGCGCGATGGTGTTAAACGCCTCTGCCGAACAGTATCCGTACGACGCCTTTACCGCGAAGCTGCTTTATGTTTTATGTACCCGTCCGCTCCATTGCTTGACGCTTTTATACATTGGAACACCGAGCCCGCTTTTGTAAGAACCTAAATGGTACGCGATTAGGCATCCTTTTTACGGTGCGATAAGGTGTTTTTTTCATGGTGATGATGTATAATAATCAGCATTGCGGGAAGGGAGTGCAGATATGACCGCGGATAGGCGATCGTATTTTAAAAGGATAGCAAGAAGCACGATTTGTATCTTGTTATGCTGTACCGTCTTTTTAGCAGGGTCAACAAGGCTTCCCGCGTATACATCTGATTCGGAAACGCTTAGCAATGTTGCGGACAGGCTTACCTGCATCAATATCCGGGCTGTTTATCATCCTGATGAGCATACTTTGGAAGCGGAACAAACCGTTATACTCATTAACAACTTTGGTATGGATGTTCAGGAATTGATCTTCAGAACATACGCGAATGCCTTCAGGCTGGAGGAAACATCCCCGGCTGCGATGGACGCCATTTTCGATAGTTGCTATCCGAACGGTTTCTCTCAGGGAGGGATTTTATTTAGGGATACGTTTGTCGATGGCCATCGGGTTGAGGCTGTATATGCTGATGAGGCGGGTACCCTCTTGGTAATACCCCTCCCGTCACCGCTTGCGTGTGATGAAGCGGTTACCATCTTACTGTCCTACCGGATCGTTCTGCCGGAATGCCGTTATCGATTTGGATATACCGAAAGTGCGGCAGTCTTTGGAAACGCTTTTCCCATGCCGGCATTGTTTGAAGACGGCGTGTTTCGATGCGATGAATACTATCCCATCGGGGATCCGTTTGTATCAGAATGTGCGGATTTTTATGTATCCGTAACGGTACCGGAGGGGTTCACGGCAATGGGTTCCGGTATCCCTGTCTGCTACGAAAACACATATACCTTTGCATCTCATGCCGTCCGTGATTTCATGTTGGTCCTTACCGACCGTTATGTTCAAAAAATGAGTCATATAGATGGCGTGACAGTTATAAGCTATGCCCTGTCAGACGCTCAGGCACAAAAAGCACTCGATTTCTCACTGCGTGCCATGCGCATATTTAGCACATTGGCGGGCTCGTTCGCATACCCTTCTATGACCATCGTACAGACCGACTTCCCATTTGGCGGTATGGAGTATCCGCAATGTGTCCTGATAAGCCGTGATCTGTATCAGGGCAGGGATAGCGACTTGGAATGGACCTGCGTGCATGAAACAGCGCATCAATGGTTTTACGCGGCGGTCGGCTCAGATCAATTCAACGATCCTTGGCAGGATGAGGCGCTATGTGAGTACATGGTATACGAGTATATGAGGGAGTGTTACGGCGATCGGGCACGAGACGACGCTATTTATAAAAGAGCGGAGCTCGCTACGCGCTTAACGATACCGCGCGGAATGACACCGGGCAGCCCCGTTACTTATTTTGACAATTTTGCGGATTATACACTGGTAGTATATAATCGGGGTTCGGCGTTGTTTGTTGCGCTGGAGGAAATGCTGGGTCGTGATCTTGTTTACGAGTTTATTCGCGCTTACTACCAAGCATATACCTATCGTCTCGCTTCCAGGCAGGATTTTGAATCGTTGTTATACAAGGTCGTCGGTTATGATTTAAGTGGGTTGCTTACGGATTATTTGGATACCATCATCTTAAACTAACAAAAGGAGTGCCGAATGGAGTTGTCTGAAAAATCTTCCGTGGTCGTCATCCCTTCACTGCACCCGGATAACAGACTCACCGCCTATACGGCGGAGCTTTGCCGAGCGGGGCTTTGGGTTATTGTGGTAGACGATGGTTCCGGTGCGGATTATGCCGGTATTTTTAAGTTAATCGCTCAGACAGACGGATGTACCGTTCTGCGTCATGAAACGAATCTTGGAAAGGGCTGTGCTTTAAAAACTGCCTTTAAGCATCTGTTGGAAGGGAAGCTAAACGCGGACTTTATAGTCACGGCGGATTCAGACGGGCAGCATACCGTTGAGGATGTATTCAAGATTAAAGACCGGCTTACCCAAAACATGCGCGGGGTTATTTTGGGCAGCCGTGATTTTTCATGTTCCATCGTGCCTTTCAAGAGCCGTGCGGGTAACCATATCACGAGCATGGTATTCCGCCTCTTGTATGGGGAATCGTGCCCGGACACACAAACGGGGCTGCGGGCATTCACAGCGGAACTGCTTCCTTTTATGATGGATGTACCGGGGAAACGTTTTGAATATGAGATGAATATGCTCATCCGTTTAACGAGAAGTAAAAGACCTATAGAGCACCTGCCTATACATACGGTTTACGAAAATAATAACAGCGGAACACACTTTCAAACAATACGAGACAGTGCCCGTATTTATAAGGTAATCTTCGGTAATTTTTTTATGTTCGCTTTTTCATCTTTATTGGCTACGGGGATAGATATTGCTGTCTACAACGTTTTATTAACAGTACTCTTCAATGCGGGGCAAAACACCGACTTCCAACGCATTGCTTTTTCCCAAACAGCCGCGCGAATCATCTCATGTACGGTTAACTTTTTCTTTAACAAACATGTCGTATTCAACCGCCGTGCGGGTGGTAAGGGTTTTTTCCTTCGGTATGTAGCGCTTAGCGTTATAATACTGGCGGCTTCCGTCGGCTTGGTATCGCTGTTTAAGGTCCTGACGGGGATCAACGAGCGCGTTTTGAGCTTAATCATAAACTTAACGCTTTTCTTTATCAGCTACCGCGTGCAAAGGCAATGGGTATTCAGGGAGGTATAACTAATGAACCGACGCACACTCATCGTACTCATGGCGGTACTGTTTGTCATGCTTGCGTTGCTACCCTTCGCCGTGCCCGACGGTGCGGTCACGACAGAGGCACATGAACGTTATATGAACGCCATTCTTACCGGTGAAGATGACGAATACGCTTTTTTATGGGAGTGACAGGAAAATGAAAACCATTCGAGTCCGGCTATGCTTCTTAACGCTCGTTACCTTGTTGCTTTGTGCGGTTTGCTTGGCGGAAGAAACCCTCATATCCCCGGCGGATACCGGCGCGGTGCTATATGCCGAAGAAACTTTTTCACTCCCGGTAGATGCTGCGCCGGGGTACGCACCGAATCGCACTTTGTTTATTGAAAACGGATACGAGGATGACAGTATTACGGTCGTCATGGAAAAATACCGCGAAAACGATGCGGACTATAATGTCGCACGCGTGACAATTGCCTCACCGACGCAGCTTCGCACGGCGCTGGCAGGCGCTTACGGTACGAAAAAAACGAACAAGGTTTCAAAACTGGCAGAAAACAACAGGGCCGTGGTGGCTATGAACGGCGATTATTATCTTAACAGGACAGGCGGCTATGTCGTCAGGCAAGGAGAAGTATTCAGAAAAACGCCAACCAAGAACAAGGATATGCTCATCATCGATGATCTGGGTGATTTTCATATCTTAGTCAACTCAGACCCGAACCAGCTCAAGGCCATACTGGATTCGGATCGCACTGTTATTAACGCATTTACCTTCGGCCCGGCGTTGATCATTGATGGGATGCTGCAAGAAATGCCCGCGAAGTACGAGTTTAATATTCGCGGCCGTGAACCGCGTTCGGCTATCGGTCAACTGGATACGTTAACCTATATATTGCTGGTTGTGGACGGGCGGTCAGATCAAAACAAGGGCGTTACGGTCGCTCAAGTCGCGGATTTCATGTCCCGTATGGGATGCGTTCAAGCCTTCAACTTAGATGGCGGCAATACAGCGGCGCTAGTGTTCAATGGTGAGCTCTATTGCGATAAATCGGCCAGCGGAGAACGGTCTATTTCCGATATAATCTATTTTGCTTCCGCGGTACCGCCAACGAAATAGGGGAGACAATAATGAGTAAGTACGGTATCATCCTGGCGGTCGCGTGCGCTTTGCAATACGGAATCATGAAGTGGCATTTCACGCGAACACGTTTACCCGCAGGAACGGCGGAAATCTTCTCCGTGTTGGCTATTCCGCTGTCGTTAATTCTGGCCAGGTTGGTTTTTTGCCTGACGGATATCGGGTATTTCATAAACACCCTTGCTCAGCCGGATAAAATGTTTCGTTTTTATGATGGTGGATTTGCGATGACCGGTGTGTTTTTAGGGTTGGCTTTGTCCG
>WRFT01000003.1 GCA_009776385.1 Clostridia bacterium | reverse complement strand
CCGATACGATTTTAACTCGAGCGGCAAGAACGGCCTCCTCAGTTCCCTCAGCGCAATTGGCGGACAGGGGGCTGATATCTACAAAGCCTTCTGCCAACCCGGGGAAGTAATTAACACATTCCCAAACACCCTCAATGACATCATTGACTTCCAGGGTGTAAAAGACATCCCAGTTCCAAATAGGCGCTGTCAAATGTGCCTTTGGCGCTTCAGCTGTCATATCTCTGTTATATCCGCAGCCAAACTTCCCTGCCTGTTCCGCGGCGACTTGCGGCATCACGGAGTCACAGTGCTGCGCGATGACATCACAACCAAGTGCGAGCAGCGCTTCAGCCGTTTGTTTTTCCAGCGTGGGATCTCCCCAGGAGTTAATATACTTGACATGTAAAACCGCATCGGGATTGACGCTTTGCGCACCTAATGTAAATGCATTCAAACCGCCCGCGACTTCGGCATTCCCGGCAAAGGCAGCCACATACCCCAGTTGATTACTCTGTGTTTTTAACCCGGCGGCAATACCGGCCAGGTAGCGCGCCTGATAAATCCGGCCAAAGTAGTTGTTAAAGTTTACTCCGTTATTTTTATATCCGGAACAATGGGAGAAGATGACATCGGGATATTCTTCGGCAATTTCTTCCATGAAGTTCATAAAACCCCATGAGTTGCCAAAAATGATATGACAACCGGCAGCTACCAATTCTCTTAAAGCATTATCGCATTCCGCATTTTCCGGTACGTCAAACTTATACAAGACTTGGTTTTCAGCCAATCCCAGCGCAACGCGCATGCCCTCCATACCATTGTAGTGCGCGCCGGTAAATCCATCATCCGCCGAGCCGATAAACACAGCACCGACCAGAATAACATCCTTCGCAACAGGCTCATACGCCAGAGCCGAGGCCGTCAAGAGGGTGAACATGAGCGCCAGTACCATCGCCGCAAATTTCCTGAACATGGATTCTCCTCCTTCTATTTTTTGCATTTCTATCGGATCAGTCATTCTGAAGCGTTATAACACCATCTTGTACGCTTAGAATTACTGCCAACGACTTTAAATGAACCCCGTTTTCCCTTAATCGCCGCCCGCCTCGCATAAAATCCTTTTCTATCGCAATACCAACGCCTACAACTTCCGCTTCCAACTTTTGGCAAAGCAATAATAACCCTTCGGCTGCTTGGCCATCCGCTAAAAAATCGTCTATAATTAATACGCGGCTTTCCTTTTCAATATAGCGTTTGTCAACACGGATGACATTTTGGTTTTTATGTGTGAAAGAATAAACGGGCGCGTATACCATATCATCGCTTTGTACAACCGTGACACTTTTTTTTGCAAAAACCATCGGCAGCCCGCCAAGCGCATATGCCGTCATGGCAGCCAATGCGATACCGCTGGATTCAACCGTCAGTACAACAGTTGGTGACGACGCCTTGAAGTAGTCAGCCAATGCATGCCCCATAGCAGCCAGCAAACGGGTATCGACGCGATGGTTTAAAAACGAGTCTACCTTGATGATATCCTGCCCGAGAAGGCGCCCATGCCGGATAATCGCTTCATTTAACAGCTGCATCCTCGCGCCTCCTTTCGGTTGATTTCCGAACATTCGGAACGGATATGCGTGTATTGTACACCATTTCGCATTATATGCAAGAGGTGATACCTTATTGCCAGAAAATAATTCGTTATTTTTAAGTCAACCGCGCGCTATAATGTACTTGTTGCATATCGGATAAACCTTGTCATGTTAGCCGGAGAGCTTTTCATACTTGCCTTTTGTAAAGATAATATGTACAGTGGCAGCATAGAAGATAAAAAGGAGGCGGAGCGTGTTGGGAAGGTGGGATACTTGCAAGGTTCTAATTGTAGCAACGTGGTACGCGGTATCGATAGATAGAACCTTTCAGCTATACAGCATTCGGCCAAACCGGCAGGGATATCCATGACACGCTCTGAAATAATCAACATCACAGCTACAGGCACCGACAGACTGGATGTTCTTATCGCCTCAACCGGCCGGGTAACGCGTTCACGCGCCGTTAGCCTGATCGACTCGGGATTTGTTGCCATCGAAGGCGAAAAGCACATCAAAGCAAGCCTAAAGCCCCACGCCGGGACCCAAATCACCCTGACACTTCCCCCTCCCGGCGACTGTGATATACAAGCCGAAGATATCCCCATTACTATTGTATATCAGGATAATGATATCGCGGTGATTAATAAACCCGCCGGAATGGTGGTCCATCCCGCCGCCGGAAACCTTACACATACATTAGTTAACGCTCTTTTATACCACCTTCCGAATCTATCCGGTATCGGCGGACAAACAAGGCCCGGTATCGTCCATAGGCTGGACAAAGATACCTCAGGGCTGCTGATTGTAGCTAAAAACGACGCGGCGCATGTAAACCTGTCCGGACAATTCCAAAAACGCGAAATGGAAAAGACATATTACGCAGTGGTGGATGGCGTCATGAAGGCATATGAAGGACGCATCGATATGCCTATTAAGCGAAGCACACTGAATCGCAAAAAAATGGCTGCGGACCCCGGCGGCCGTCCTTCCCTGACTAATTGGTCACTGGTACGGAACCTTCGCGGCGCGGCATATGTCCGGGTGAAACCCGTAACCGGCCGCACCCATCAAATACGCGTACATTTCGCCGCCATGCATCATCCCGTGGCAGGTGACACGCTGTATGGCTTGCAAAAAAGTGCCGTTACGTCACGTTTGATGCTTCATGCGGGTTCTATTTGCTTCACACATCCCGCAACCGGCGAAAGGCTCGTGTTTCAAGTTGATCCGCCCAAGGATTTTTTAGCTGTACTCGCATCACTCGAACCATAGTATCAGGTCATTCTTTTCTATCCCACAGCCCGTATTGCCGATCATTTCTTAAGGCATGTAACATATACTCCGGTGCGTGAGGATAACGTTTAGAAAAGTCCCGCAGTAGGTTTTTCATTTCCTGTCGTTTCGTATGCCCGTCATAAGGGCATGCGGAGGGCACGACCGGCAGATGGAGGCGGTTTTTCATATGGACGATGATTTTCTCAGGTAAATAAACAAGCGGGCGTATAACGGTAATACCTGTCCTGTCTAAAAAGGTCACGGGATGAAATGTGTGAAGCCTTGACTCATATAACAGACTCATCATCAGTGTTTCAAGAACATCCTCCCGATGATGGCCGAGGGCGAGTTTTCCGCAACCGGATGCCACGGCTAAGTCATTCAGGATACCGCGCCGCATCTTTGCGCACAACGCGCAGGGATTCGTTTCCTTACGAATATTAAACAGAATATCAAATATTTGCGTTTCTTTGATGGTATACGGTATCGCCAGTTCCTCGCAAAAGGCTTGGATGCCGGAAAAATCACCGGATTGCAGGCCCATTGTCAAAGTAAACGCGCTAAGGCTGTATTCCGTATGGGAAAACATACGGTAAAGATATAGCGCGTAAAGGAGCAAAAGGCTGTCTTTCCCTCCGGAAACACCCACGGCGATATGATCTCCCGGTTCAATCATATGAAAATCTTTATCTGCCCGCCGGACACACCCTAATACGATTTTCATTTTCCGAGCTGCCCTGACAGTTTTTTTAAGTAGTGCGATTTTCTTCTCGGTACAAAGGTACGATACAAGACGAAGCGGAGTCGCTGCGGTGCGGTCATGCCGCGCATAACGGACAGGCATGCCTTACGTGCTGAATTGATATAGGATGATTCTATAGGGTGGCGCGAGTAACTCATGTGAGATAATATGTCAGCCACCGGCAGGAGCGGCACAGGGAATACCTTTAGTAAATCTAACCTTGCCGCATGCGCCGTAAGTGTTTCACCGGGCAGTTTCCCATGGCCCGATAAATATACCGCATCATACACAGCCTGCATCCATATATCATATTGATCTCTTAAACGCTTTGTATGTTTTGCAGCCATTTGCGGAAACGCATAAACGAAACGCCACATGAATAAAAGGAGCAGCAGGGTTAGCAGTATATAAAAGAGCATCGGCCAAAGATGTGAAAGATCCGGTACTAAATTCGGTTGTTCCTCCTCTTCTTGTTCCGGCTGTTGATGCTCAGGGTTTGTATCCGACTCAAGGTTATCATCTTCTTCACCGCCCGGTTCTTGAGTGGTATCGGGAGGCATTTCCGGCGCATCGCCGGAATCATCTTCCTCATTTTGATCATTATTCTCGTTTTGAGGCTGATCCGCATCACGTTGGGTATTTGACGTGTGGGCGGGCGTCGCATCGAAGGTAAGCCATCCGAAACCTTTAAAGTATACCTCCGTCCAAGCATGCGCGTCCTTACCTGTGACATACGCGACACCCGAGGCATCGGGTTCTACAAGAAAGCCTTCAATATATCTGGCGGGCAGCCCTAATGTGCGGCATAAAACAGTCATCGCGGAAGCAAAATAGACACAGTAACCTTCCTTTCCGCGCAGGAGGAAGTAAGTAACAAAGTCCACATTGTCCTGCGCGGGTTCCGGTGACAGCGTATATTTAAAGTGCCTCGCAAGGTAATTTTGCAATGCCATCGCCTTATCGTAATCCGTCAGACAATCATCGGTGGCACGCCGAGCTAAATCGACTATTTGTTCATCCAGATGCTCAGGAAGCGCGGTATAACGGTTATCCAGATATGACCCACCCGTATCGCCGCGCTCCCGGCAAGCCGCCAAGAACGTTCCGAGCCCGGGATCACCGGCTTTTACGATGGCTGCCGAAACACTGTAGGTATCCCCCGGCATTAAGTCTCTGGTAACAAAGATCTCGGATGCATTATTAAAATAAGGTACCATTCCGTCCGTAAGCATTTGAAGTGACCGCACGCGCTGCGGGACGTACAAGGTAGTGGGGCTTTGCGTAAGCAACTTAACAGTTACAGTTATTTCGTTCATCATCGAACTGCGCGCCAATTCCCCTTCCGGCAGGTTTGCATTAAAGATCATGTTACGGGCAGACAGATTGATAGGTGATACATACAATAAGCGTTTCCCGCCGGTGGTGTCCGTCCAAGAACGGCCGGAATATTCATCCTTTATGGCTCCGCGAAGGTAGACCGGCACCTCCGCTTTAACTTCCATCACAAGGCGTTCAGAGGGTTCTGCTGTTCCGCCCAATTGCGTTACGCCATTAGGGTAAAACCCTTCCGAAGCCAGTGAGAAGATACTGCGCGGTTCTGTAAAGAAGAAATGGTCGCTGATAGCCTGCCTGATATCCTGTGCGGCTTTTTGAAGCTCTGAAGACACGACGCCTCCCGGCGGCACTAAAAGGTAGGCCAATGCTACCAGGATGGCCGCAACCGGCAGAATACGCCGGGTAGATAAGTTTTCATGTTTATCCGCAGCATACAATATGACAAGCGCTATTAGGGAGGGTATAAAGTAGATAAAGAGAGCCCCTTTACCCGTAGACCATAAAATGAACAAGATGAATCCTGAAAATGTCATGGCAGGAGAGAATCCCGCGTTTGAAGCCAACAGATAGGTCACCGCCGTGATGAACGCCGATAACAGTATCACGGCAGGCAGCGCGTATAATGGGAGCGCCGCGTCATAGCCCGCGTACATTAAGTAAAGCGCTATGACACTATCCTTAATCAGGCTCAACGCGCCGTTCCCGCCGGATATAACGGTTAATGCCGCATACAGACCCGCCGGTATAAGCAAAACACCCAGCCAGTTAGGCTTTTTAAGCCACTCCGGAAGAGACAATAACATGACAGATGCCGTGCTCGCCAAGAACACCGACGGCATTAACGCTTCAAGGTTTAGCATATGCAGTATTGGCAGTAGAAAACCCGCAGCTAATAACAACGAAATGATCATGCGCCGAAGTATTCTGCCGCTATTATGAAGCCTGGCCGTTTTGCATCTCTCCTTCCCAAAGCGCGGGTGTTACATAACATACTTCGATGGTATGCTGCTGCAGCTTAGACACCAGTGATGACGGCGCTTTGTCCGGTTCGAAAGTAACCAAATAGACCCTGACGTACGGACCCATACGCCTGATTCTGATAATCATATCAACAATGTTTGAGTTTAAACGCGCTGTAATAATGACTGTTGCGCCTTGCTTACGCATACGGCGTGTTTCCAATAAAAGGACGCGTTCAAAACGTTCCGTCTGTGTAAACCGAACCCTTGCCAATTCTTCCATCAGTGTTTGGAGACCCATCGATGTATCAAACTCGAAGAGGCGCTCGCCCGACAAGGGTAAACGAATGGGGTGATCGCCGTTTATATGACGCTTCACAACGGAAGCCGCTGTTTCCAGCAATGTATCTTTCACACAGGCTTGCGCCTCAGGCCACTTAGCGTAAGGCGGAGCGGAACAGTCCAATAGGACAAGCGCGTCCGGATAGGTAGGTTCTTCAAATCTGCGCACAACAAGACTGCCCTTTTTAGCCGACAGCTTCCAGTGTATTTTTTTAAGAGGGTCACCCGCTTGATAAGCACGCGCTTCGGCAGGCAGGTTGACATCTTCTGTCGCGCGTGAAATGGTTTCCGTACCGGATTCTCCGGGAGCGAATTTTAAATCCTCCACATCGAACAGACAGGGCAATACCAGAAGCTCCCGCGGAACTTCTCTGGGCCTCTTGGTGACCGAGACGATACCAAACAAGTCTTGTATTCCATAAGCATTGACACCGGGCGTCATCACGCCCACATGCTCTGCGTCAAACGGGAAACGCAGTTGTTGTGTGCGGCCGGTCATCTCCTCAAGACGCATTTTGTGACCCATTTCCTCCGCGGCGTCATTCATATAAAGCGTGATGGGCGCCACCGGGATAAAGGAACGATAACCGATAGTAACCGTTAGCAGTACGCGGTCGCCTCGCGTTACAGTACCCTCGGATAAATCGTTAGTAACAGTAAGGGTGTTCAGCGCCCGGCGGACAGACCAAAACGCCGTCACTGCCATTAATATTAACAGCGCCGCCAATATCAGAAACATCTCTCCGCCGGTAGAGAGCGCGGCAACAACCAAAGCCGTGACGCAAGCCGCCAGCGGAAGGAGTTTGGTCTTCACGGGAGTCTGACAGGAACGGGGGTATTATCAAGCACGGATATTAACACCCGTTCGGAAGTAACGGCTTTCATTCGCGCTTCGGGGTTTAAAATAAGCCTATGCGAAAGCACCGGCAGCGCCATGTGTTGAACATCCTCCGGAAGCACATAGTCACGCCCGTCCAATAACGCACATGCCTGTCCCCCGCGTATCAACGCGATGGCGCCGCGTGTTGAAGCGCCCAACTGTAAAGAAGGATGATTACGCGTATTGGCGACCAGAGTTGCCACATAATTGCGTACTTCGCGGGAACAGTATACGGCTCCGACGGATTCCTGTAATTGAATAATTTCCTCCGCAGAACAAACAGGGTCTAACATTTTTAAAGGCGATACCCGTCCGGAATAACGTTCTAAAACATCCATTTCTTCCTCTATGGAAGGATATCCGATAGCAATTCTAAGAAAGAAGCGATCCATTTGCGCTTCGGGAAGCGGATAGGTTCCTGTAAATTCTACAGGATTTTGGGTTGCCAAGACGATAAAAGGTTCAGGCATCGGGTAGGTTACGCCATCTACCGTGACTTGGTGTTCCTCCATGACCTCCAACAACGCCGCTTGCGCTTTAGGGCCTGTGCGGTTGATCTCGTCAGCCAGAATCACTTGACTCATGACTGCGCCGGGTTTATACTCCATTTCACCCGTTTTCATGTTTACCATGGAGAATCCCGTCACATCCGTAGGCATTAAATCCGGCGTGAATTGGATACGCTTAAAGGAACAGGAAAGCGATTTAGCCAACGCGCCTGCCAGCGTTGTTTTACCCACACCCGGCACATCTTCAATTAAAACATGGCCTTTACACACCAAGGCAATTAACGCCAGTTCAATCGCCTCATCTTTTCCGACAATCACCTTTCGGATATTCTGTTGAAGTGTCCTGATGATTCTACGTGTATTATCCACTTAAAAACATCCTCCCGTGCCTCCCGGCTCCGCCTGCGCGGAGAATCGGAGGCTCCTGCCAAATACAGTATATCGGAATGATACTTTGATATCAAGCCGAAGCGATGTTGATGGACAGCGCATCGATATGTAAAAGACATCGGGATACCTATCCGTATCGCAATATCCATAGCCGGCTACGCCGGCGCATTATCAGGTTGTGTTAAGTAACGCGGAAGCAGTAAAATAACATTTTCAAGTGCGTTATCCTGCGTGAGTTTGCCGGTTCTGACGGATAAATACACGCCCTCCAGCATGTTCAAAGCTTCATTCAACGAGGCTTCCGTGTAGGCAGCCGCTTGCTTTTCCGCTACTTGCGCTGAGTATGTATGGATACCTAAAGCGAGCGGCCAATCCCACGCATTCATACCAATCCGTTTCATGACAGTCAGATGATACATGATACGATACTGCCTGAGTATCATATATAAAAGGTTCCCCCGCTCTTTGCTGTCTCCGGCGCTTAACAGGTATTTTACATGCCTTATTGCTCCGGCAGTGCGTCCCATGGCAATCTCATCTGTCAAATCAAATATAACGCATTCCTCGGACTTTATACAAACCGCACGAATATCGTCTTGAGTGATTTCTTGGTGATCATGCGCATAGGCTGCAAGCTTTTCTATTTCACCACGAAGAAGCGCGGTTCCGCCGCCTGTATAAAAATGAAGATACGCAGCATTTTCAGCGGAGATAACCTTCCCGTGCGCCTTAAGTGTCTGCGCTATCCACTTTGATAGTTCCGCTTCGCTCAGTTTGGCAAACGTCACGACACCGCCTACGCTTTCCAATTTTTTATACAAGGCCTTTTTTCTGTCGACCGAACCTCTTTCGTAAAAAATTAAAATGGTATGGGGAGGCAATGCATCGATGATTTGCGCGTAAACAGCGGCATCGTTCCCTTTGGATTTGCTTTTTTTAGCCGTTGAATCCCCATTGTTTTCCGTTTCTTTTACAGCGGCGGAAAGGCAAGCGCATTCCGTTACGATAACGAGTCTTTTATCCGCCATGACGGGGTATGTTGCCGTAGCATCCTCTAGTATGTCTGGCGTTGGGTTCACGTATGTTATCTCATTTAACTCACGCAGTGCCCTCGGTAAAACAGCATTTTTTAGTTCCTCCAGCATCGTTTTTTTTATATGTTCTTCTTCGCCCTCCAACAAATAGCAGGCGGAGAATCGGTGTGATTTAATATTTTGATAAAACTGTGTATGATTCATCATCAATCCGCCCCGCTTTGCAAGTATGGCTGTATTGAATATCCGTTTCCCTGAGGTATGACCTTCAACGCTCCGTGTACATCTGTACGATAAACCGAAATCCCGCGTTCATACAAGGCATTGAGCGTCCTTTCCGAAGGAAGCTGAGTATTCTGTGTACAGGTGATGAACGCCGCTGTAGGTGAGGTAACGTCTAAAAAAGCCTCGCCGGTAGCACCCCCGCTGCCATGATGGCTGACTTTGAGTATATCACACTCGCGTGCGATGTAGTTCTCGTACGCTATGCCCTGATCTCCCAATGACAGTATCCTCACCTCCCCCAGTGTGATAAGCAACCCAACGCTCAGATCATTGGTATCTGCCGCTCGAGCCGGCTTCTCGGCAATTGGCCATAACACACTGGCGCAAGGCAATATATCATCGGATGTCAGTTCCCGAATAGGTATTCCGGAAGATTCGATAAGCGGCAAACAGCCTTCATCCCACTGATAAGCCTTATATCCCGATGGTAAGCCGATTTCGGTTATCTCGACTCCTTGATTTATAAATGCATTGAGCCCATTGACATGATCTGCGTGGAGATGCGTAATGACAAGCATATCCACTTTTTTGCCTCGCGCTTTAAGGTACGAGGCCATATCCTGCCCGTTTTCACCTGCGTCAATGACCAGTGTATACGAATCCGCCTCCACGATAGCCCCATCGCTTTGGCCATTTGCGAACAGCGTGTACTGCAGCGGTTCGGCACGCAGGCTAATGTACCCCGCCGCTGCTAAAATGAGTGCGGTGCAAGCGGCTGCAAGGCGTCTGCGTCCCCTCAGCGTTAAGAAACCGGAGTAGAGCGCTATAAAAAGGTAGGCGCCAGTAATCATGTATATTGGCGGTGAGAAGGCGTTTGTAGTGAGGAAGGGCAGTTCCCCAATGATACGCACCAGCGCCAGAAACGATTGAGCGGCAAGAGCCGTTAGCGCACCCAGAAAAGGAAAAGCCAATGTCAGCAGCGATAGAAGCGTCATAAACCCCGCCAACGGTACCATAAACAGGTTAATGAGAGGCGAAAGCCATTGAAATTCTTTATAGTAATACATGATAGGGATAACGATACCGGCAGATGCCGCCAGCGATACGGACAGCGAAGACGCAAGCGCTTTAGGTAAAAATTTCATTTTAGACTGTATAGGCTTTTGTAAAAGCGTTATACCCAGAACAGACGTAAAGGATAATACGAAACCCGGCGTAAACAAATCCAACGGCTTAACCGTAAGAATGATGATAAAAGCCGCCGCCAATGCAGTCAGCGGGTCATAAGGCTTGCGTAAGGTACGGGACAACGCTAATAAAACCGCCAGAACCGCCGCGCGAAGAACTGAATCGCTCATACCGGTAAGCAGCGCATAACAAATCAAGAAGAATGCGAGCCCTATCCAGTGGTAACGTTTATGCACACGGGTCGTTTTAAGAATAAACATGACCAGAAGCGTAAAGTATCCTAAATGTAAGCCGGAAACAGCCAGGATATGCGCCGTTCCCGTTCGACGAAATGCCTCCTTATCTTCTTGACTGATCATGGAACGCTCACCCAACGCGAGCGCCACCGCCAAGGAAGCATCAACGCCCATCGCTTCAGAGAGCCTGTTAACCAGCCAATGACGCGCGGCGCGGCTCCAATAAAGTATACCGCTCGCCTCGTGACCCGTCACTTGTAAATCATTATTCCCGTATAAACCGACAGACATGCCATTTTGATAAAGATAAAGTTTAAAGTTAAAACCACCGGGGTTAACACGGCCTTGAGGGTGATAGAGCTTGCCCGTGAAAGATACGATATCACCATCACGCAATACCGGCGCTACTTCATTCTTTGCCGTGTAAAAAGTCCAGTACGCGGCGATACCCGCTTCCTGACCGTTCAACGAAACATGCTCAAGCTCCGCACGCGTATGCCCAATAAATGTGTCCGTAACAGCGTCTCCCCGTAATGTACCGGAGATATGATAGGTTCCCTCCTCCGGTAGGATAGGATGGGATGCAACCGCGCAGAGTAACAAGCCTGCTATAAATGCCGCTGCAAGAAATAAATAACGGGTTTTTTTCAGGCAAGCTAATAGGATACACAACAAAAGTAAGCCCAAGAAAAGCGGAGATGGCGATAACCTGATGCCGATGAAGATACCCGTCCCGAAGCAACCAGCCGCAGATACCAAGGGGCGCGTGACGTAAAAAGGCGAGGCGTTATCAGCACGCATAAACGACGCCCGATGCAGCTATCATCGTGTCCTTGAAAACTGCTCTCGCTTCTTCCAATATTTCCGTTTCTGAGTAATGTGGGTTCATATGGGTAAGCAGTAAGCGGCCGACCCCGGCTTCCCGCGCTATACAAGCAGCGTGCCGTGCGCTGAGATGCGGAGCGGTTTCCTGCCATAAAACGGAGGGTAGACAAGCATCGCATAAAAGCAAGTCAGCACCATGCGTAAAATCCGCAAACCCCTCGGTCTCATTCATGTCCCCCGAATAGACAAGCGTTTTACCACAGTATGTTATCTTATAGGCGAGCGCGGATACCGTATGACGAACGCGAAAAGACGTAATGGTTACATCGGACAAGCTAAGGGAATCGCCCTTGAAGCAGAACAAGTCTCCTTCCAGCAGAGGATCCCTGCTCGGCGCTAACACGGGAAGCGCCCTTTCTTGCCCGTTAAAAGATAGATAGTAACGCAAAACACCCAGATCACTTATATGATCATGGTGAAAATGAGATAATAAAACTGCATCTAATGCCGCCGGATCGGTTGAAGCGATTAAACGCGCGAATACACCCGCGCCTATATCCAACAAGAAGCGTCTGCTTTCCGTCGTTGCTAAATACCCGGAACAGGCGCCTGCGGGCGCGGGGAAAGGCCCGTTCATCCCGAGTATATGCAGTTTCATTTGATCATTCACGCCCGGTTAAACATCAGGCTCCAGAAGACCTAAATCGCCGTCTTTCCGAAGGTAAAGAACATTGGTTTGGTTGGTTTCATGGTTGATAAAAACAAAAAAGCTATGCCCCAACAACTCCATTTGCAACATCGCGTCCTCCACCGCCATGGGCCGGTTGGGAAACACCTTGTGCCGGACGATTTTTCGCTTCTCCTCAGGATCAGCATACTCCGATTCTTCGATATACTCCGGTTCCTCCTGACGGAACGCGTCGGTACGCATTCTTTTTTCCAATTTTTCGCGGTGTCTGTGTATTTGCTTTTCCAGCCTCGCCAAAGCCTGATCGATAGCCAGATAGAGATTATCATCTTCCGATGCCTCCGCCCGAAGCAGCATACCGCCAACCGGAACAGTCAGTTCTACGATTCTGCGGCCATGTTTTTCCTTTTCAAGGCGTACGTTCATCACGGCATCCTGATGCAGATACCTATCCATTCTGCTTGTTTTTTTCATGATACGGGATGTTACCCCGGGTGTGACCAACATATTTTTCGCGGTGATTGTCGTTTTCATATATGTCCTCTCCTTATTTACACGCTTTACCAAAGGCGGTGATTCCACGCCGCAACATCCGACAGCGGCCAGGATACCCGTCGGCAGTTCATTGGTATCACGCCCTTTCTTTCCTCGGGCATCTTGTAGTCTGTCTTTAGTAATATTCTGCGTCAATGACGGGATTCCTTTTTTCATGTATCTTCAGACGAGTCGGCGACTGCCATGCTATATAGTGAATTTTCCATGACAGCCATTGACATAATGAAGCTTTGATGCGCTATAATACGGTGCCCGGTACCATATAATCGGAGTGATGGCATGTCTGCGACCAAATCCATCGTAAGCGGTGTAACCATTTTGTCTGTAACAGGCATCATATGTAAATTAATCGGCGTTTTCTTCCGTGTGCCGCTTGTTTGGCTCATCGGCGAGGGAAGCGTTGGCATATATCAGCTTGTATTCCCTACTTACACCATGCTTTTAACCATTTCATCAGCCGGTTTGCCGGTTGCCGTGTCTCACATGGTATCGGCAAACCTCTCCCGCGGTGATCCGGTATCTGCCAAACGGGTGTTTAAGCTGGCACTTCGGTTATTGGCGGGTATGGGTATCGTATTATCTGTTGTCATGGCACTTATGAGCGGTTGGCTTTCCGAGTCATTTGTTCATGACCCCGAAACGCTTCCCGGATTTATCGCCATCGCGCCTTCTGTGTTCATCGTTTGTGTTCTTTCTGCTTACCGCGGTTTCATGCAGGGGCAGCAAGACATGATGCCAACAGCCGTTTCTCAGCTAATAGAGCAAGTATTAAAAGTCGCATTCGCGCTGCCGTTGGCATATGCGGGGCAAAAAATTAGCATGGCATACGCAGCAGCCGGCGCGTTACTGGGTACTTCCATAACGGAAGCCGCCGCGCTTTTTTATATGATGATTTTGTATAAAAAACGAAATGCCACATATGATAAGCTGCCTGTTGCGGAAACAGCGAAACCGCAGACAGATCGATCCATCCTGCGGCAATTGGCCTCATCCGCGCTTCCCATCACATTGGGCGCGTCCATCGTTCCGCTGTCCGGCTTTGTAGATTCATCCATGATTATGTCAAGATTGGCGCAAGCAGGTATCGGTACAAACGCTGCGCGAGAGCTATACGGTAGCTATTCAGGATGTGTCATCAACTTGATCAATGTGCCCACCGCCTTGGCGATAGCCATCGCAATGAGCCTGGTTCCAGCCATCTCGTCCGCGTGGGCTGCAAACGATAAAAAAGCTGTACAACGGCAAAGCATGTTAGGCCTGCGTTTTTCGTTTTTAATCGGACTCCCGTGCTCGGCGGGCATGAGTATTCTGGCCGCTCCCTTATTGCATTTCGTCTTCGGCAGGACACTGGCTCCCGAGAATTTCAACGCCGCTGTGGATTTATTAACGGTTTCCGCCCTGACTATCGTGTTGTTTACGGTAGTACAAGCGACATCCGGTATTTTACAGGGGCTTAAGAAACAAAAAATACCCCTTTATACACTGGCTGCCGGTGTGGCGATAAAGATAGCGCTAAACGCCATACTCATTCCTATACCCGATATGAATATTCATGGTGCGCCCATCGCCTCCATTTTTTGTTATGCGGTCAGTATGGTGCCAAATCTCATATATGTTGTTAAGCATACGGGAATGAAGTTTGATTACAACCGTATCATCATCAGGCCCTTGGCTGCTACCCTGATCATGGCTGCCGCCGTTTTCGCGTTGAACCGCTTTCTGCCCGACGGCAGCATAAGCCTGCTTATCTGCGTTACTTTTGGTATTGTTGTTTTTGCCTTGTCCGCCTTTGCTCTCAAGGCTGTCACCAAGGATGATCTGCGCGCTTTCGCGCGACGGAGGCGTCATGCGTAAAATAATCATTGTATCTTTAGGGCATGGAGATGAGAACCAACTCACGCGCGCCGCTGTACACGCACTGACATCCGCTCCGACTGTGATTTTACGTACGGAGCGTCACGGTGCGGCAGCATGGCTTCGGCACGAGGGCATTGCCTTTACGACGCTGGATGATTTATATCCTGCCAGTATAAGTTTTTCAGAATTGAACGAGAAGGTGGCTGATCGCCTGCTGTCATATAATGGCCCGGAGCCTTTATGTTATGCCGTTGCCGATCTGACGGAAGACCGGACCGTCGCCGCGTTGCTGGGCAGAAACGCGGCCGACATCACATTGATACCGGGTGTCACGGCTTCAGCGCATTTCAGCGCGGCATCCGCTACAATTACACCGGACGGCTTTCTCACCTTTCCGGCCGCGGTTGTTTTACAAACCGCTCCGAACCCCAGGATACCTTGCCTCGTTACGGAATTGAACAGCCGTGTGATGACCGGAGATGTGAAGCTGGCGCTGTTGGTATTGTATCCTCCGAATACTGTTGTTCTTTTTTTGCATCACGGCAAGACTACGCATATACCTTTAAGCGCGTTGGACAGGCAGTCCGCTTATGACCATACATCCTGCGTCTTTTTACCGCCCTTATCCATGAAGGACAGAAACAGGCATGATTTTTATGATCTGGTTGACCTGATGAACACCCTGCGCGGAGATAACGGCTGTCCCTGGGATTTAGCGCAAACACACGAAAGCCTTAGGCAGTATATGATCGAGGAAGCCTATGAGACCGTTTCCGCCATTGACCAAAAGGAAGATGACAGGATATGCGATGAGTTGGGTGATGTGCTTTTACAGGTCGTTTTTCACGCGACAATAGGCCGTCAACATGGTTGTTTTGATATCAACGATGTTACAAGCGCCATTGTAAATAAGATGATCTCACGCCACCGCCATATCTTTGGCGGCGACTCATGTACAACACCGGGAGAAGTGATAGAGAACTGGGAAAAAATAAAAAAAGAAGAAAAAGGTATCATCGCTTATTCCGGACTGATGGAAGACATACCTGAGGCGCTTCCCGCATTAATGTACGCATCAAAGGTGCAGCAGAAAGCAAAGCAGGTAGGGTTCGACTTTTCAAACGCTCGGGACGCGCTTCAAAAGACGCTGGAGGAAGCCGGCGAACTGGATGAGGCGCTCGCTTACAACGCAGATGCAGCAGAAGAACTCGGAGACCTGTTATTCTCCTGTGTAAATGTTGCCAGGATTCTAAAAATACAACCGGAGTTATGCCTGCGGGAAGCTACTCGGAAGTTTATCAAGCGATTTACACATATGGAAAAACGAATAAGCGCCGAAGGAAAGACAATGGAGGACTTGACTTTAGAAGAAATGGATGTATACTGGCAATGTGTGAAAACCGTGCAGGATACGTGACAGCTTTGGCGTTGTCGTTTCGTGTGCGTTTTCTTTCCGCCGTATCAGCAATAGCTGTTTACGCCGGAAACGGGTCTATACGACTTTGCCATAAAGGCTATAAAAACAAGGAGGATTTACAATGAACAAGTCAGAACTCGCATCCGCAGTGGCGGCCAAGTCCGGTTTAACCAAGAAAGACTCCGAAAAAACCATCAACGCCGTGTTTGACGCGTTAACCGATGCGTTGAAGGCCGGTGAAAAAGTACAGGTCGTCGGCTTCGGGACGTTTGAAGTCAAGTGCCGTCCGGCGCGCTCCGGAAGAAACCCGCGCAGTGGAGAGCCGCTTCAGATTGCCGCTTCCAAGTCCCCCGTATTCAAGGCAGGGAAAGCCTTAAAAGATGCCGTAGACAAATAACGTAACTATCACGCTCACAGGCTGTTAGCCTGTGGGCGTTTTTTATTCCCGTTCCACTGAGGAAATTTAACCGATGAGATTGGACAAGTTCCTAAAAATATCCCGCCTTATAAAACGACGAACCGTCGCTAATGACGCTTGCAGCGGCGGCAGGGTCACCGTTAACGGGAAGGTAGCCAAACCCGGCCATTTGGTTCGGGTAGGCGATGTCTTGGTTATCCGTTTTGGAGACCATTTCGGGCATTACGAGATTACCCGCGTAGCTCAAACTGTGCGGAAGGAAGATGCCGCTGACATGTACCGCGTCGTTTTAGAGGATAACGGCGCCCGCGCCGAACGGGATTAATCAAGACCAATGACATACGCAATTTTACTGGCCGGCGGTAATGGGGAACGAATGGGCGGAAGTGTCAGCAAGGCGCTTTTGTCACTGGGCGGCCTGCCGGCCGTTGTTCGTTGCGCGCGTGTATTGTCAAGCTTTGCGGATGGCGTCATTCTGGTAACGCGCCCGCAGGACACTGAGGTTATTCATAAAACGCTATTAGAACATGGTTTGAGGGATGTGCTTTACGCACCCGCAGGAGAAGACAGGCAGGCGTCCGTCAGAAACGGATTAACGCTTCTGCCCTCAGCATGTGAAACGGTGTTAATTCACGATTGCGCGCGTGCTTTGGTAACGGAATCTATCGTCAAGCGTGTCCTGGACGCCGCGCTTCATCATGACGCTGCCATCGCCTCATTCCCCGTCACAGATACACTTAAAGAAACAGAGGATGGTAAAACCATCCGTTTAGACGCAGGGCCTGACCGTTCCAAGTATCGCGCTGCACAAACCCCCCAAGGTTTTTCAACGAAACTGCTTCAGCGCGCGCATGATAACGCGGAAGCGCTGGGTATACGCGGTACGGACGATGCTGAGTTGGTAGCTCTTTTAGGCGTACCAGTTCAACTTGTCACTGGTTCCCGCGAAAACATTAAGCTTACCGTTCCGGAAGACCTACGGATGGCCCGCGGTATTTTGTATGCGCGTGAGGCGCCCTTCAACGCCATTCGCGTCGGCCATGGTTATGATGTACACCGGTTAGTAAAGGAACGTCCGCTTATTTTAGGCGGAGTTACCATACCGCATCCCTTCGGGCTATTCGGTCACAGTGACGCGGACGCGGCGTTGCACGCGTTAATGGACGCTATGCTTGGCGCAGCGGGGTTGGGAGATATCGGGCTTCACTTTCCGGACAGCGACACTGCATACGAAGGCATCTCCTCATCCAAGTTATTGTCAACGGTCAAACGCCTGCTTGGTGAACAGGGGTGGAAGCTGTTGAACGCCGATATAACCATAGTAGCCGAGCAGCCAAAACTGGCGCCATATATTCCCGAAATGCGCAGGAATATTTCCAACTTGTTATCCGTCTTATATTATGATGTGAACGTGAAAGCGACGACAACAGAAACGCTTGGTTTTGAAGGAGCATGTGAAGGAATCAGCGCGACAGCGGTCTGTACGCTCATGTATCTTAAAGAGAAGGAAGTGACGGAATGAAACTGCTTATGAAGATGACCATCTTATCGGTACTCATTCTAATATTGCTTACCGGTATGGCAGGCAGCGTATTGGCCGACACATGGCGCGGTGAGGTTATCTCCCAACAGGTCACTTTTCGGGAAGCACCCAGTGAACGATCCAAATCCCTGGGGCGTATTACAAACGGAACCGAATTGACCATTCTATCTCATGATGTACGCGGATGGTTTCAAATCCTCCACGAAGGCAAGGAAGGATATGTCATGGATCAATACATCGTGGAGTGGCCTGAACACTTGACGCTTCTCGGAACGGTTTATGTGTATGCTTATCCCCGTTCCGATAAACGTGTAGCAGCGCTAGGCGCTTACACACGCTTGACAGTCATTGACGAGTATCAGCAGTATTATGTGGTAAACTTACGCCAAGCATCCGGTTTTATCAGCAAGCGCGCAAACGTTATGACGGATACCGAAGCGCTTTCCTCACCTGTTATCAGTACCGCTCGGATAAGCACCCGAACCTTGCCGCGCGACGGTCCCTCCACACGCCACGCTCAAGCCGGCAATTGGTTGGAAGTGAATGAAACACTGGCAGTCATCGGTAAATCCGGCGAGTGGTATCATGTTATTTTAACCAGCGGCAGGCCTGCTTTCATCAGTGCTGCGGACTGCTTAATTATATAAACGGGGTGTTTTAGATGGAAACTGCGGATGCACTTGATTTGCGGCAATCCCTGCGTGTATACGCGCCAACGCCCATTTCTTGCCAAGCCCGGCATTCCATTCTGCAAAAAGCCATTGGATCCCCGACTGCAGGCGCGTTGATGCTGTATGCTATTTTGGAAATAGAGGATCAAGCTATCAAAGAAGAGTTGTCCGTTTTATGTGACCATCAACCCTTCATAGCCCGAGCGCCTTGGCTGACACTGTTTGCGGCAGATTATTTCAGACTCTGGAATGCTTGGCGCGATCTGGGTTTTACGCCTTCACGCAAACCCGGAACCGGCGATTTGATGCTGGCGGTTTCAGACGCGTTGATTGCCGCGCAAACCGCTGTTATCGCCGCGCAAGATATGGGGATCGGAAGCTGTTACATTGGTGATATTATCGAAAACGCGGAACGCATTCGTGCGTTACTGCGTCTGCCGGACTATGTTTTTCCCGCGGTTCTTCTGTGTTTCGGGTACCCGCCGGAAGGTTATACACGTTCAAAGACGCTGCGTTTACAACCGGAAGAGATAATACATAAAAATACATATCAATTAAAGGATATCAGTGTTTTAGCCGGCCAAGCAGCAGAACGCGGCTTTAAGAAGTTCAACGCCGCCTTTTCACACGAGATGACCCGGTCTGTGGAAGTGTGGCTCTCCGGGTGGCGCAATTTTGACTAATACGCGACACAAACATGCGAAACGTCACCAAACTGCCAATCGACAGGGAATGGGGAGGGCACTGCGCGGCTTCTTCAGTGCGTTGGTACTGTTAGTTTTAATACCGCTATGCGTATACGCAGAGAACCGTGCCTTAATAATAACATCCGGTTTTTTTCTGTCCGCACCCGAAATTTATCCTTCCGCCGATAACAATGGCAGTACAGCCGAGTTTATTTTTGCCAACGCATATCCGCCATTCACCGATATCGTTGTCTTGTCGGACCGTGTCGCGACAAGGGAAGCGTTTTTTAAGGCTGTTCAGGACACCTTTAATAACGCAGGGCCGGATGATGTATCTTATCTATATTTAAGTACGCATGGTATGGATGAGGTAGTGCCGACGCTTCTGTTATCGGATGGCTTACGCGAATATCGACTGACAGCCTCAGACCTTGCCGAGGCATTATCAAGTGTGCCGGGAATCAAGGTAATTATCATCGATGCCTGTCATTCGGGTGCTTTTATCGGCAAAGGAGGCGGTAATCTGTCCGTCTCGCATCTTTTTACGGGTTCGGAATTTAAAATAATCACCTCGTCCGGAGCCGATGAAGACAGCTGGTATTGGCGCTACGAAAGCGAAGAGGGGCCTATAACAGCCGGCGCAGGCTATTTTTCCGATATCCTCTCCATGGGTTTGACCGCGCGAGGCGGATATGCCGCGGATTTGAACAACGACGCGGTTATTACTTTACAAGAATGTTATATGTATCTGACAGACTGCCATAGCGTATCCACCCCTCGTGTTTATCCGGAAAATGATGATTTTGTGCTGCTAACCTATTCCCCCGCAGGGCCGGATGCCTCCCTCGGTCCATTGAGCGGTATTTTATGTGGTAACGAGGCGCTAAGCGCATTCGATCCGGAAATTCTGTTTGAATATACTGTCACGCAACCCGTCACGGTAGCTTACAGGCTGGTGTACCATCTTGACGGACGGTGGGCTTTTAATCAATCGCCCCTTATCTTTGATGTTACGAGTCTGACATCTGACCCGCAAACGGCAGATCCGGGACGTAAAGTTCGTTCATTGCGGCTGAGTGCGCCGAATGACACCGCGTATGGATATGCCATGCTCCAAATTCTAACCTTATCCGGTGGCATGCTCACCACACATTTCAGCCGTGTACTGGCCGTACCGCCCACGGATGTTAACCCGGATCTGTTCATTCAAACCGCCTCTGGTTTTTGTCCCGGCGAGGGTGAAGAAATGCCCGTTATCATCTCGCATCAAATACCACTGGAATGGTCGGTGGTCATTATAGACGAGTGGGACGGGATAGCGGCGAGACTAAAGACACGTCATGTAACGAGACCGGAAGGTCTTATCCCATCCGGAAGCGCGTTTTATTGGGATGGCAGATTGACGGATCGCACACCGGCACCGGAAGGGTTTTATTGGGTTCAGGTGACTGCTTACGCGGGTGAAAAAGTTTATTATGCCCTTTCCGACGCGTTTTATTTGTCAGAAAGGTAATTTTATTGAAATATATGGTATAATAACGACGGATTGATTACCGGGAGGTTACTTCACCTATGCAGCGTTCCCCCCGCTCTTCCGCGAGCAGGCACACGCGAACGGAACCCGCAAGACCCGTTAAAAAGAAAAAACGCAGTGTTGTCGTACCACTGCTGATGTTTTCCGCGGTTTTGGCATTAATGGTGTTGGTACTACCAAAAGAACCAACGCTTACCGCAGTGGTATCGATTGCGGGAAGCGATGGTAAAGTTGTGACATACACGCGCAGCGAAGCGTATCGCCATCTGCGTATTAGTGAGATTATGCCCGTTAATAATTCCGCCGTTCCGGACGATCAAGGCCAATTTAACGACTATATAGAAATATGGAACTCCGCAGATTATCCCATCAACCTAAAGGGCGTGGGATTATCTGACAGGGGCACCCGTATTCGTTTCTTGTTTCCGAATATCACGCTGCCGGCGGATGGCAGAATCATTGTGTTCTGCTCCGGCATCAACCACTCAGAACCCGGTAACTCGCTGCACGCGCGTTTTCGTCTGTCCGCTACCGGTGAAGCAGTCTATTTGTATGATCCAAACGCCGTTTTAATTGATAAAGTTACATTTCCCATTGTAAACGCGAACACGACTTACTCCCTTATGGAGGACGGTGTTTACCGCATAACAGAATTCTACAGCCCGGGATATGCCAATACGGAAGAAGGGCATCTCTTATATCGTTCGGAAAGCCAAATTGCCGCGGGAACTCTATCTCTCAATGAAATCATGGCTAAGGCTAAGACCAATCTGCTCCCGGATGAGGATGGTGATTTAAGCGACTGGGTAGAGATAAAAAACTTTACGGACAGGCCCGTGTCGTTAAGCAACATTTTCTTAAGCAATAAGGAAAACAGACCGCTTAAATGGAAGTTCCCGGACGATGCCGTCATACCGCCAAACGGCTACTATGTGGTGTTTTGTTCCGGAAAGGACCGTACTCAAAACAGTATCGGTATCCCCCATACGAATTTCAGGGTCAGCACGGAAAATTCCGTCATACTGTTAAGCGATTCGCACGGGCGGTTGCTGGACCGCATCGTTATTGATATACTGCCGGCGGATAAATCATACGGACGAGATGAAACGGGAGAATGGCGTATTTTCGATGTTCCAACTCCGGGGCTGCCAAACAGTTCCGCCGGCGAGGCATCATCCGACAGAATGCTGCGCGCAAATAACCCCACGGGCGTTATTATCCTGGAAGCTGTCGCATCCAACAACGCCATAACCATCGTTCAAGGGCAGCCAAAGACCGATTATGTAAAGCTTTACAACGCATCCGATTCCATTGCTTATCTGGAAGGCTACGGACTGTCCGACAGCATCAACAGGCCCCGCAAATGGCAGTTCCCGTCCGGCGCCATGATCATGCCGGGCGCATACTTAACCGTATTTCTTGACGGAAAGCCCCACCTAACCGGCAGCGGATTATACCATACCAGTTTTAAACTCGCGCGGACGGGCGGCGAGGCGATATGTTTTGCGAACCCTAAAGGAATCATTCTGGATAAAATTGACCTGCCTCATATCCCAACGAATATTTCATATGGCAGGATTCCTGACCGGGGTGGTTTTTTTTATTTTAACGAACCTGCGCCGGGAGCGCCAAATAATGTACACACGGCTTTTTACGGATATGCTCCGGCGCCCGCCTTCTCGATGCGGGGCGGCTTATACTATGATACGGTTCACGTCACCATAGATGTTCCGGAAGGGACAAACGTTTATTATACCACCGACGGATCTATCCCCACTCCGGAGCATCGCCTTTATACAGGCGAAACTTTATCCATGGTATTTACCGGCGTGCTTCGAGCACGCGCGTACAACTCGCGGGACGGTTACCAGCCATCGGATGTCATCACTCAAACTTATTTCGTCAATGCCATGCATACGCTGCCTATTATATCACTTTCTATCGACCCTGATGAGCTATATAACGAGACAAACGGAATTTTCGCCGAAGGCCCGAATATAGACAGATCCAAGGGAATACCGTTTCGAAACGCGGTATACAGGACTTTTGGGAAAATACCCAGACCTTGTTACGCTGAGTATTACTCCGTAACGAATGATATGGTTTTCAGCCAGGGGTTGGAGGTATACTTATCCGGCGGAT
>WRFT01000002.1 GCA_009776385.1 Clostridia bacterium | reverse complement strand
TATGGTATTGAGGATAAGCACTATACGGTGGTGGAGCCGGGTATCGTCCGCAGGACCGATTTGGGCAATACGAATATGTCATTAGCCGCGTACACCCAGGGCTCCTACGTGGTAGGCCCCATTGAGGCGTCACCCTTTGATTCGGTACCGGCGGATCCCGGTATGTGGGCGAAGGTATGGGCAGGATACAAGGACGCGCTCACCTCTGCCGCGTTGGGCTTCACTTTTGACATTATGCCCGTAGAGTCGCAGTGCTTGGCCATGGCTGCCGTATGGCGTGATTACGTATACGAGCTGCAGACCGGCACTTCCGATCCGGACGAAATGCTGCCGAAGATCATCGCCGAGATGGAAGCGGTAGGCATGCGTGAAGTCATCGCCGAGTGCCAGAGCCAGCTGGACGCTTATCTGGGCAAATAATTCAACGTGTTTCTGTTAAAAGGGGCTGCCGCGTCATGCGGCAGCCCCTTTGCTGCCTTGGTTAGCTTATTTCACGAGTACGCCATCCATTCATCATACATCGCCTCAAGCCGTTCCCGCGCCGCGCGCAGGGCACGGCCTATTGCCACGGCAGATGCCGTGTCCGTATAAGTGGCGGGGTTGGCCAGGGCGTTTTCGTAACCATGTATCTCCGATTCCAAGGCGGCGATGTTTTGTTCCAACGCTTCCGTTTTTTGCCGCTGTTCCTTGTCGTATTCCATTCTTTGACGCATTCGGCGTTTTTCTTTATCCGCTTCGGTTTTTGTCCTGCCGGGAGCTGAATCGTCGGGAGGGTATTCGCGGGTGGTTTTTTCAAGGTAATTATCGTAATTACCCGGATACTCCGCCAAGCCGCCATCTTGCAGCACACAAACCTTATCAGCAAAGCGGTTGATAAAATAACGATCATGGCTGATGGCCAGTATCGCGCCGGAATAACCTGCCAGCGCTTCTTCCAATACCTCGCAGCTATCCATATCCAAATGGTTTGTCGGCTCGTCCAGTAACAGCAGATTATCTTGCCGCAGCATAAGCTTCACCAGCGCCACGCGGCCTTTTTCACCGCCCGATAAAGAGCGAACGGTCTTGAACACATCGTCACCCGAAAAAAGAAACAAACCCAAAGCGCCGCGTACCTGGCTTTGATTCAGACGCGGGAAGGCATTCCAAACCTCATCCAGCACTGTGTTGTTATCGTTTAAGTTCGCCTGATGCTGATCATAATAGCCTCTGTCCACATTGACGCCGTAACGCACGGTACCGGCGTCGGGGCGCATTTCCCCCGTCAGGCATTTCATAAGCGTCGTCTTTCCCGTACCATTGGCCCCGATGAGCGCCACACGCTCCCCGGCTCGCAGGTGAAAACCCACCCCTTCAAACAATGGTTTATCCGTGAACCTTTTCGTAAGGCCCTTTACCATGAGTACATCCTCACCGGAACGCCGCGCGGTTTTAAAACTGAAACGGATAGCGGACTCCTCCCCGGGTTTTTCAACTCGTTCCATTTTTTCCAGACGCTTTTCCCGGCTTTCCGCGGCGCGGATGGACTTTTCGCGGTTGTACATGCGATACCGCGCGATGATCGCCTCCTGCCTGGCGATTTCCTTTCGTTGTAAATCATAGGCTTTTAGGCGGCTTTCAAAAAGCCTGTCCCGTTTGAGCGCGTACTCGCTGTAGTTGCCGTTGTATTGTTCAATAATGCCATGTGATAACTCCGCGATATGCGAACAAACCCTGTCTAAAAAATAGCGGTCATGGCTAACGAGAACAACCGTACCGGTATATGCCAATAAAAAACGCTCGAGCCAGTCGACGGACGCCAAATCCAGGTGATTGGTAGGCTCGTCCAGCAACAGCAGTTCCGGTTTCTTTAACAGCAGCTTGCATAGATTCAGCCGCGTCCGCTCGCCGCCGGACAGATTGTCCGCTATCTGCCCCTGTTGTTCACGCGTAAAGCCCAACCCTGCCAGAACGCCCGAGACAGCCGATTGCCATCCATATCCGTTCTCCCGCTCAAAATCATCTGTCAGGCTTTGATAGGCCCCGCCCAAACGGGCCAAAGCCGCGGCATCTCCCGCCGCGGCCGCCATTTCACCCTCCAATTGCCGCAGGCGCGCTTCCATGGCGCGCACGGGTTCAAACACTTTTTCAAGTTCCTGCCGCACCGTATACCCCGGGGAAAAACTGCCGCGCTGCTCCAGCCAGCCCACCCGCATGTCTTTTTTTACGCTGACAGTTCCTTTGTCCGCGTTGGACTCCCCGCAAATTAATTTGAGCAGCGTCGTTTTTCCGGAGCCGTTCACGCCCACTAAACCGATACGATTCCCCTCTTGAACGGTGAGGTTCGCGCCGGTCAATACGCTTTTTTCGCCAAACGACTTATGTATTTCTCTAACGGACAGAACAATCATTTTGCCTGACAGAGCATGGCGGACAATTCCGTAACTATTTCGCGTGCTTCCGTCAAAGAAAGCCCGCCCGCCTTCAGTTCTTTATCCGAACGGGATAAAAGCGGCTCAAACAGCTTCTTGCCGGATGCTATGACATCGCCGCGCACCGAATCGACAGAGGTCTCAATCGCGTCAAACAAGATATCTTCCGCCTTGGCAAAATCATCCGCCAGCAGTAAAAAGCGAACGGCTTCCACCATGTCTTGCGGTGTTAACAGGCCGTACGCACGATTAAAGAGTTCTAACAGCCGATCTTTACGAAGCTCACAGATTAAGTTTTCATTGCCGACAGACAACAGCAGCTTATACGCCTTATACAAACAGGCCTCCGCCTCTTCATCGTGCAGGGGAAAGGCATACGCGCGTACATAGAGCATCTCGGAGAGAACGAATCTGGGTGTGTCCGGCAAAAGCTCTATCAAGGATTCGGCGGTCAATGACGCCGCGGTGTTCGCATCCAGCCCGCATTGCCGACGCATCAGCCTGTCATACTCGTCCGCTTTTTCCGTTTCGCTTACCGTTTCCAAAAGACGCCTGAAAAAATCACCCATCATTTGTATCATGCGCAGGATGTAATCGGATTGAAAGTACAAGATATCTCCTCCGTTTCCCGTCCCCGCATTATACATGCACGTCCGCCAAGGCGCAAGAAACGCACTATACAAAAATGCGGTAATAAGGTAGAATGGGCTCGCAGCCGGAGGCGTTTACAGCCGCCGGCCAAGGAGAAAAACAATGAAAAAAGCCTTCCTTATCCTATGCTGCGCGTGCTGCTTTTTGATGGGTACCCCTCTCCATCCCGCCCGCGCGCAGGATGGCGATCAGGGTGCGTTATCCTATAATGAGTTAATGGAATGGGCTCAGCCGTATTGGGAACGCTTCAAAAGCATAGCGCCCGTTAACGCGCCGGTTGGCGAGGAATCACTGACGGAAGACGGTTATATGCATATCTACCCCTTCGCCACGCTCTATACGGACGGCTCCTCGCTTGAAGATTTTAAGGCTTTACGCGCCATAACCGTTTTTTCTGAAAACGAGGAACTGCCTCGCGGGTTGCACACCGAAACAAGCCTCGATACGTTGCTGAACACTTTCTATCACGAAAACGAAGCGTTGAACGGCACACGTGATTCAGCTTACCTGTATCTTTCCAACACCATGCCCATGGGCGCGATGTGGGGGTGCGCGGAGCGGAACGGCCAGCAAGTGCAAACAGTGCAGTTTGCTGTTCACGAACAGCTTTCCAGTTCCGCGGACGGTTATTCGGACTGCGGTTTAATATTCACATTGGAACAAAATACGGTTGTCATCATGAGCGCATATGGTTTGAATAATACCTTATCAGAGTTGGATGTGCTTAATCAAATTGCGATAATAGACAGACTGGCGCATGAGCGGAGCTATTTTATGTATCCCCGCAGCGCGGACGGCACCGGCGTTGATCCGTTTGACCGTGAAGACCTGGTTATGTCGGGCTTCGATTTTCTGACCGCATCACCGGAAGACTGTACGTTTTTCTTCGGGATACCCGATGAGGACGTGTGGATGGATGATGGGGATGGTTTTCTTCGTATACTGGATTATAAAGACGTTTCTTTCATATTCAGTTTCGACAACCGGAGGCATGAGGGACGATTGTTATGCGCCGAGATTATCGGCCCGGGAATCGATGGCCCGCGCGGCGCGGCCATTGGTGAGCCTTACATAGATGTGTATCGGCGCTTCGCTCATAGCCGTATACCTTACGACGGTACGGCAACCGAGCGGCTATACGGGGAGACGGGTGCTTTAGATTACGGTGTGGCAGAGTATGAGGATGACGGCGTTACAACGCTTCGCTATGTACTGGATACGGGGCTTTCCGAGCCCGTTACGCTGCAAATGCGTTTCGAATGGAATAAGCTGATGAGCATCATGATCTACTGTTGGTAGACCATCCCGTCTGTAAGGAGGCGGCATTATGTTGAAAGTCGATTTAAACTGCCCCATTGAGCCGGTATCCGTTGAGCTTCCCGAGCCGGACGGTACGGACGCCCTTCTCGTTTTTTTTAACTTAACGGAGAAAAGGGTCACCAGCGTGCAGGCAAAGCTTGTGTTGTGGGACGAACAGGATGAGCCCGCCGGCAGTGTGATTGAACGCGTCATCGTTAAAGATGGCGGCGCGAAATCAGAGTTCAAGGTGGTTATCGATTTAAGCGCATCCGCCGTGCCGGCTTCAGCGGAAGTGGTTGTAGAAAAAGTATGGTTTGACGATAATGTGATATGGAGGCGCGGAAGCGAGCCTCCGTTTTTATATGACCCGATACCGGTACCCGATGACACGGAACGTGAAACGCTTGCGTTTCTGGCGGGTAACGACGCTTTTTGCTATCCGCGGATAGAGGGCAACGCATGGATATGCGTTTGCGGAAGGGCTAACGCGGGCGGCGAGCCGGTTTGCCCGCGCTGCGAGCGGACACAGGCTATTGTGTTTGGCAGCTACACGGAAGAAATTATCAAGGCCATCGTACGGCAGCACGCATTGGAAGCGGAGGACTTGGCACGCAAAGAACGCAGGCTGGCGGAAATAAGGCAAGCGGAGTTGGAAGCGAATCGCCGAAAAAAAAGAAAGCGTGTCCGCGCGGTAATGATACTCTTTGCGGTTCTCGTTTTCTTGGCGGGAAGCGCATACGGGGTTTTTTGGCATCTGTTACCCTTTCTTGATTACCGTGATGCCGACCAATTATACGCGTCCTGCGCGTACGAAGAGGCCAAGCAGGCATTTACCCGGCTGCTCCCCTACCGAGATACGGCAGAGCGGGTTCTCGCGTGCGACTATGCCGCGGCGCTTGCCCTCATGGAACAAAACACGGAAGATACATATAAGGCGGCTGAGGCGTTATTGACCGCGCTGGGTGACTATAAAGACGCGCGCAGCCTTGCCCGTGACGCCGTTTATAAACGAGCCGGGATACGCATGCAAGCGGAGGACTACCCGGATGCAGCGGCCCTTTACGACCTTTTGGGAGAGTATGGTGACGCGGCGGATCTCGCACGCAGCGCGCGGCTTTTTTCCGTAAAAGCGCTCATGACGCAAAGCGCCTTTGAAGAAGCAAAGCGTATCCTGACGGAAATGGACGGGGACGAGGAAGTCGATTTGCTTTTGTGTGAATGTGATTATCTGCCCGCTAAAGCCGCCTTGTCCCAAAAGAATTACGACACGGCCATTCCCCTGTTAACCGCCTTGGGTGATTATTCAGACGCTGAGGAACTGTTGAAGGAAACCTATTACCATATGGCGGAATCGTTTGGGCGGATGGGTGAAAACCTTAAAGCGGCCGAGACATACCTTTTGGCGGGTGATTACGAGGACGCGGCCGCTAAGGCGGCTAAGGGCCTTTTTGATTACGCGGAAACCTTGATGGCCAAACGGGATTATGAGCAAGCCCATACGCTGTTTTCACAAATAGACAATGACATACGCGCGCAAGAGAAGGCGCGTGAATGCGCGTATTGGGCGGGCGTGACGCTGATGCAGACGGCGCAGTACGATGAAGCGGAACGCTATTTCGCGCTGACCATAGGTTATATGGATACGAGCGACCGACTGGCTGGTATCGCTTACGCCAGAGCGCTGATACTGCTTGAAAGCGGACAGCCGGACGAAGCGCGCGCCGCCTTCGAAGCGCTTGAAGGTTATGCTGACAGCGCCCAAATGGCGTTGGAAGCCATATACCGAAAGGCGGAGAGTAAACTTGAAGCAACCGCGTATGACGAGAGCGCAACACTCTTCCTTGAACTGGGCGCTTACCGTGATGCCCGGGCGCGCGCGGAGCAGACCATACTGACACATGCGCGGATTTACTTTGATGAAGGTGATTTTGAGGGCGCTTTAACGGCGCTGGAAAGATTGACAGCCAGCCAAGACGCAGCTCACATGCGGCTGGAATGCCGATACGCTATCGCCGTACAGACCTTCGACGCGGCTGATTACGCTTTAGCCGAAGAACGGCTGTCGGCATTGGGAGATTATCAAGACGCGCAGGCACTGCTGGCGGAATGCCGCTATCACATGGCTGAAGCGCTGATGCAGGCAGGCGAACCGCTCGCCGCCGCGGCTATCTATGAGTTATGCGGCGATTACGCAGACGCCGCCCTAAAAGCGGAAGACCTTTATACGGCTTATTATGACGCTGTTTCCCTTCAAATACGGGAGGCGTTTGACGCGGGCGAGTACGATTTGGTTATCTCATTGGCGCTCTCCGTGAACCTTGACAGCGTACCGGATGCCTATCAAACGATGCTTGATTGTTTTTATGAGGCCAGTTATATCCTGGCCGATGACTATTACAACCGTGGATTCCCCTATCTGGCGCTGCCCTATTACACCCATATCCCGCATTACAAGGATGTTCAAGAGCGCGTTATGACACGCAACGCCTACAGAATTATCGGCTATTGGCAGGGCGGGGACGCGCCGAATATGGTGTTTTACGGCGACGGTACATGCATCATCGGTGACGAGACATTCTTTTTTAACATCATTAACTTCAGCTTGTCCATGGGCGCCGAAGCGGATAACTTAGACAGCATGTATACCATCCGTATACTCACATCCGACGAACTGGTCTTAAGCGGACAATTCAACGGGAACGACGTAACATACCGGATGCGGCGGGCGGAGGCGCTAAATGACGAGACAGCCGGCCGCTAAACGCATTCCCGAGTTGGATGGTTGGCGCGTACTCATGCTGCTGCTTATCAGCTGGTATCATTTTTGGCAGCAGAGCTGGCTAAGCCCGGATATCCATTTAGGACGCATGACGGTATCGCTGACACCCTATGTGCGCGTAGGCTATATGATGGTAGACGGTATGATTTTACTCTCCTCATTCGTGCTTTTTTTGCCTTATGCTAGGCATATGGTTTATGCTGCGCCCCTTCCGCGCGCGGTTCCCTTCTACGCACGGCGGGCATGCCGCGTATTGCCTTCCTATTACGTATACTTAACGGCGATGGCGATGCTGACCCCCTTCGGCCGCTACGCGACGCGGGGAGATATGTGGACGGACCTGTTACGCCACGTGACATTCACCCATACCTTTTTTACCGCATCCTATCTCCACTCCCCCTTGGGTATGCTTGTGTGGACAATTGGCATCGAGGTACAGGCTTATCTGTTTTTCCCTTTCCTGGCGGCAGCCGCAACCAAAAAGCCCGCTGTCACATGGCCGCTCATGACGGGCGCGGCTTTTTTATACCGAGCATTGGTGATGCGAAACCTGCAAGACTTCGCGATGGTGGTTAACCAACTCCCATCCTTCTTGGACGTATACGCGCTGGGTATGCTGTGCGCTTATTTATATACACTCATTGCGGAAACGGCAAAGAAGAAACGCTTGCTGCGCGTTCTGTTCACCCTTCTGTCGGTGTGCGCTGTGGTACTCATTGCCATACTGCTTCAACATCAGGCGCGGGAGAGTGGTCAAGCGGCCATGCATATCGGGCAAATGACGCGCCGCTTCCCTTTGGCGTTATTATTAGGCTGCCTGTTTTTATCAAGCGCGCTGGGCCTTCGCCCGTCACGGGCCATGCTAAACAACGGTGGCATGGCCTTTCTGGCCGGTGTCACCTTAAACTATTATCTATGGCATAACGCCGTGGCGCTTCTGCTAAAAAGGTGGCGTTTCCCTCCTTATACAAACCCGCTGCCAAATCAAGCATACGAGTTTTTATGGCAGACGCGTTATTCCTATCTTTGTTTTCTTTTATCGGTATCCCTCTCCGTTTTATTAACCTACGCGGTAGAGAAACCTTGCGCTCAAGCGCTCACCAAATTATCCATACTAAAAAGGAGGTCCCCTGCATGACAGATCCGAGATTGAAGACTCTGGCTAAAAACCTGGTGCGGTATTCCTGCAATGTACAACCCGGCGAAACGACGCTCATTGAGATGACCGGCACACAGTATCCATTAGCCGCGCTGCTGGTGGAGGAGGTTTACGCGGCGGGCGGCATTCCGCTCGTTCATATCGTGAACCCCCTGGTTAACCGCTCCCTCATGATGGGCTGTAACGAAATACAGCTGGAGCTGATGGCTAAATACGACAGCTTACGCATGAATGACTGCCGGGCATATATTGGTATACGCTGTCCGGATAACAGCTTTGAGATGTCCGATGTGCCTGATAACAAGCTGGCGTTATACACGCGGCTGTATGGGAATGCCGTTCATTCCAAAATACGCGTACCGAACACCAAATGGGTGGTACTCCGGTATCCCAATGAGGCAATGGCACAGCAGGCCGGCCTATCCACCCCCGCTTTCGAGGATTTTTACTTCGATGTATGCTGTTTGGACTATAATAAAATGAGCCGCGCGATGGACGCTTTGGTTGCGCGTATGGAAAAGACAGACCGCGTACGGATTACGGGCGACGGGACGGACCTTTCTTTTTCCATTAAAAACCAACCCGCCATCAAATGCGACGGAAAGGTGAATATACCGGACGGGGAAATTTTTACCGCGCCTATCCGCGACTCCGTGGAAGGCAAACTGACCTATAACACCCCGAGCCTGCATGACGGGAGGGTTTATGAGCGTGTTGCCTTTACTTTTTCAAACGGTAAAATAATCAGCGCCGATTGCGCGGACGCTAAACGCCTCAACGCCATTTTAGATATTGACGAGGGCGCGCGCTACATCGGGGAGTTTGCTATCGGCGTTAATCCGTACATCACAGAGCCGATGAAGGATACGCTGTTTGATGAAAAGATTGCCGGCTCCTTTCATTTTACCCCCGGCAACTGTTACGATGAATGCCCCAACGGTAATAAGTCCGCGCTGCATTGGGACCTTGTATGCATTCAAACACCCGCCTACGGCGGCGGCGAAATGTACTTTGACGAAGAACTTGTCCGCAAAGACGGCCTGTTTACCACCGCAGACCTGCTATGCTTGAATCCCGATCAATTGAAGAATTAGCCCGAACGGCGCAACCCGCTTATCCGTCTGTTTTTCCTTCGGAACGCGCCTGCATATCGTATAGTTTTTTGTAAATGCCGCCCTGTGCCATCAGCCGGGCATGCGTGCCTCTTTCCGCTATCGCGCCGCCGTCAATGACCAGAATGATATCCGCGCTGCGGATGGTAGACAGTCTGTGCGCGATGGCGACCACGGTTCTTGTCTTTGCCAGTTCCTTAATGGCCTTTTGTATTTCTTTTTCCGTACCCGTATCGACGGACGCGGTCGCCTCATCCAAAATGATTATCGGCGCGTTTCTAAGCCTTGCCCGGGCGATGGCGATGCGTTGTTTTTGGCCACCCGACAGCTTCACGCCGCGTTCACCGATACGCGTATCATATCCCTGCGGCATCGCCATGATTTCTTGATGGATGAAGGCCGCCTCGGCGGCTTGTTGAATGGCCTGTCTGTCCGCGCCGGGCAGCGAGTAGGCGATGTTTTCCGCGATGGTTCCGTTGAACAGGAATGTATCTTGGAGGACGGGCGCGATGCATCGCCGCAGTGAGGCGACCGTTACCTGACGGATATCCTGTCCATCGATGCGTATGGTTCCGGCGATGGGATCGTAGAAGCGCGGTATCAACTGAGAAAAAGTGGTTTTCCCCACGCCCGTAGGCCCGACAAGCGCTACCATTTGACCCGGTTCGCACAAAACGCTTACGTCTGTCAGCACGGGTACATTGTCTTGGTAATGAAAACTAACATGGTCAAACTCAATGGCGCCCTTCACATCACGCAGATCCGCCGCGCCCGGCGCGTCCTTTATCTGCCTTTCTTCCTCCAGTACCTGTGCCACGCGTTCCGCGCCGGCAAAAGCCTGCTGAACTTGCTCAAGCATTTGCGCCAAAGCGGTTACGGGGCCGTAGAACATGGATATATATAATAAAAACGCCACGATTTCGGAAGTATCTAATGTGCCTTGAAAAGCCAATATGCCGCCGAAGCCAACCAAAATGATAAAACCCGCCGAGGATAAAAATTCAATGGTGGGATGGAAGACCGCGCTCATCTTGAGCGCCCGCAGCATGGTTTTAGTAAAAACGGACAGCATGCCGTTCATGATTTTCGTTTCTTTTTCTTCCTGGTTAAAAGCCTGTATTTCGTGGATGCCTGAAAAATTATCTTGAAGCTTTGCGTTCACTTCCGCCACCGTTTTTTGGGTTTTTTGAAAGGCCGGCCTTATTTTTTTAGAAAAGATTAAGCCGCCGACAAACACGAAGGGGATCGGCAGGCAGGTAAACAAGGCTAACCGCGCGTTAATAGTCAGCAGCATGACCAGCACCCCCGCGAAGGTGAGGAGATTGGTGATTAAATCGGGTATGATATGCGCGTAGAGCTGTTCAAAATGAGCGGTGTCATTCATGACGCGGCTCATTAAATCGCCCGTTTGCATGTCATGGAAATAACTCATGGACAGGCTTTGCACCTTGTCGTATACACGAACCCGCAGGTCTTCAACCAGACGCCACGCCGCGGTATGGCTGAAATAACTGCTCATGAAGCGAAAGCCTACCCGTAACAGAAAAAGGATGGTCAGCGTTATTGTAAAGCCGCCAATTTCATGAAGCCCTTCCCGGGTGATGCCGTTTTGCACGATGGCGGTCATCGCGGACAGTATTTTGGGGGTGGTCAGGTTGACGGCCGTTATCGCAAACGTTGAAAGAATGGAGATAACATAGAAAAGCCGGTATTTCGCGGCAGATTTACCCATTTCCCATAAAATTTTCATGCCTGACCTCCCATGAGCGCGTCATGCCGCGCATTGTGATTGTATTGTAACGCATCACGCGAAAAAATTATAGGTTCTTATCGTTAAATCGTGTATAATAGAAAAAAATGAATCGGAGGGATACGCATGCCAAAGATCACTTTCATGGGCGCCGGTTCCAGCGTGTTCGCTAAAAATGTACTGGGAGACAGCATACTCACACCCGCGTTGGAGGATAGTGTTATCGCCCTGTACGATATTGACGGGACACGGCTGGCCGAATCGGAGGCCATGCTAAAGGCCATTAATGCCAATAACGGCGGAAAAGCCCATATAGAAGCGTATTTGGGCGTTGAAAACCGCCGGGACGCGCTGCGCGGCGCGAACTATGTGGTGAACGCCATACAGGTGGGGCTGTACGAGCCTTGTACCGTCACGGATTTTGAGGTGCCCAAGAAGTACGGCTTGCGGCAAACCATCGGCGATACGCTTGGTATCGGCGGCATCTTCCGGGCGCTGCGCACCATTCCCGTCATGCTGGATTTCGCGCGGGACATGGAAGCGGTATGCCCCGACGCGTGGTTTTTAAACTACACCAACCCCGTACCCATCCTGGCAGCCGCTTTGCTGCGCATGACAACCATCAAATCCGTCGGATTGTGCCACAGTGTGCAGGTATGCGCCCCCATTCTGCTGGAAAAACTGGATATGCCGTATGACGAAAGGGTGCAATGGAAGGTGGCCGGTATCAATCATCAGGCATGGCTCTTGGAGGTCAGCCGCGACGGGAAGGATTTATATCCGGAAATCAAACGGCGCGCCTTGGCAAAAACAGATAAACATGATGACATGGTCCGTTTTGAAATCATGAAGCGGTTTGGTTATTATGTCACCGAATCCAGTGAGCATAGCGCCGAATATGTGCCGTATTTCATCAAGAGCCGTTATCCGGAACTCATCGACGCGTTTAATATCCCACTGGATGAGTACCCGCGCCGCTGTGTTCACCAAATAAGCCAATGGAAGGAGCGCAGCCATGAGCTGACGCGCAATCCGCTGTTGACGCATACCCGTTCGCATGAATACGCCTCCTATATCATGGAAGCCATGGAAACCAACCAACCTTATATCTTTGGCGGCAATGTTTTAAATAACAACCTCATTCCCAACTTGCCCGCCGAGTGCGTGGTAGAACTGATGTGCGTTGCGGATAAGAGCGGTGTCACGCCCTGTTATGCCGGAAGGCTTCCGGAGCAATGCGCGGCGCTGAACCGCACCAATGTGAACGTGCATCTGCTTACATTCGAGGCGGCGCGGACACTGAAGAAAGACGCCGTGTATCAAGCGGCCCTGATGGACCCGCACACCTCCGCGGAGCTGTCCATCGACGATATCGTCGCGATGTGCGATGATTTGATTGAGGCGCACGGAGATTGGCTTCCCCGCTATCGATAAAACGCGGTATCAACACGTTATAAAAAACGGAGAGCGCCTCATGCTCTCCGTTTTTTTGGTTCTTTTCACAAGGCGTTCAGCGCTATTGTTTTTCAACTTCATCGAGTATTTTCAGTTCCACCTCAAAGTCGATGTAATCGCCGTCCGCGGGTAAATCGTTATATGTTACGGACTCACGATTGATATAACGCTCCATGACTTCGTAAAGCCCTTCCGCGCGGTAGACCGTCAGCTTGACGGTATCGCCTTCCGATTTTCCGCTGATAATAGCCTTGAGGTCTTCAGAGACATTCCCCAAGATTTGGCTGTCCACTTCCACAATGATATCGCCCGGCAGCAACCCGGCCTTTTCCGCGGGGGTGCCCGGTTCCACCTCGGAAATATACGCTCCGTTAGGCAGGATATAATCAAACGATTCGCCGCTGATGCCAAAATAGGTAATCCCCATGCGCGGGGTTGGCGCCGCAATATCCGCCGCGGCATTGGCCGCGTCTTCCTCAGCAGGCGTCGCAACTTCGTTCAGCGCCTTTTCAATTAAGGGCTTGGCGGTGTTGATGGGAATGCACATGCCGATGCCTTCAACACTGGCCCGCCCGAAAAACCCGGAAGAGGAATACTTAATCGTCGGGATACCCACCAACTCGCCTAAAACGTTAAACATGCCGCCGCCCGAATTACCGCTGTTAATGGACGCATCCACTTGAATCATTGAGTTCACCACACGGGTTCTGCGGCCATACCTATCCGTTGAGTTCCCGGTTGAAATGCTGCGGTTAAGGCCCGATACGATGCCGACGGTGGTGGTTCCCACAAACTCCTCGCTTAACGGATTGCCGATGCATATGGCCCAATCACCGATTCTCAGCGCGTCGCTGTCGCCCAGCTTAACCGGGGTCAACTCGAGCTGCGGCACGAGGAGGACCGCCACATCCGCATCCTCGTCGAAGGCTACCACCTGCGCGTCGTATTCCATGTCGTTGGCGGTCACCTTCAGCGTGGAAGCGTCCTGTATGACGTGATAATTGGTCAGTACATGCCCCATATCGGATATGACCGTTCCGGAACCGGTTGCCGCCAAGACCTCCCGCGATTCGCCGGAACGGTTTCCGCCGCCGTAATACCTTGACCCAAAGTTAGACGGCGTATACTGCCTGTAGTTGCTCACACCGACGACGGAGCCGTGCACCCGCTCCACCGCGTCCGTGAAAGGGCTTGTGATAATGACTTCCTGTTTGGCGGCCGTTTCCTGTGCCATGACGGCGCCGCCGAACGGCAGGCTTACCGCCGCGCCCAGAATAAAGCAGGCCACCATCAGCGCAATCAGGCAAACCCGGTACTTTCCGTTTTTCTTCATTGTCATTTTATGCATCCTCCCCGTTTCAATTTACTTTATCATAATACGAATTTTTGACATCATCATGAATGAATTATGAACTTTCCGCCGGTTTAGCCTCGTGACAGCGATACAAATAGTAGGCGGTAAATGTCGAGCCGATGTATACGGACAGCATCAACTCCGCAAAAAGCATCACGGCCAGGGAGAGGACCGCCCCCATGATATCCGACAAAAAAGAAGAAAGCAGAACCAACAAAAAATACCAGCCCGCAAAGCCGATATGGATAAAAAGGCATTGCCTTTTATTACCCTTCATTTTCTTACTGCTCATGCGGACGGCCGCCCGGATGCCGGTTGCCGTATCCTCCGCAAGCGCATACGGCGCCAGGATGTAACGGTAATAGGCCGCCAGCATCAACACCGCGGACGGCACATACAGTATGAAAACGGCAGCCGAAGCGTCCATGGGCAATGCAAAAGTCAGCGCTACGGCGGGCACCGCCGCCAATAACCCCCATAGGCCTATTTTCATGTTAATAAAAAGGTTCAGGCCCAGCGCCTTAAAAAAGAAAGGCGCGGCCGAGAATATGACGGAAAACGCCGAGGCGGGCGCGTTTTTTAACCGAAGCAAGTAATACCGAATCATTCCAAGCTGCAGGAAAGGCGAGGCAATGATCATCAGGATAAGGGCTATCAGGGGCATCGTCCAGCTTATGGCTGTTAAATTGGCTGTAAACTCCGCGAGCGTCATGTCGCCATTGAGTAACGCGTACAATCCGCTTAACGCTTCATTGAGGCGAAGGGTGAAGGCTACTTGAAACAAAGTGACAAAAATACCGGCCGTAAAGGCCGCAATCAACGCCGTTTGCCAGTGCCCTTTTAAGGACTTGCGTGCCGCCATACGCAGAATGACGGGATTTAACATATGATCTACCGCCTTTCTTTATGGCCTATCTTATCACAAAAGCACCGTGAGACAAACCCATACAACAATCCGTACGCTAAAAAAGCAGTTTTGGCAAATTTCGCATTTATGCGCTATAATCCGATAGGATTATCCTGTTACGCGGAGGCGGGCGCGATGCGGCTGACAGCCAAGGGAAGATATGCCGTCGCGGCAATGATATACATGACCGGTCACATGCATGACACGGAACCGACGACGGTACTGCGTGTTTCTTCCGAACTGGGTATATCTAAAATATACCTGGAGCAGGTATTCGCCTTGCTCAAACGCGGCGGGTTCGTCAAATCCGTAAAGGGGGCACAGGGCGGATACTATCTCAGCTGCAACCCCGGCGGTACCACCGCTTATGACATCTTACTGGCGGTTGAGGGCAGTTTGTTTGAAGGTTCGGAAGAGCGTTACCTGGATGCCGCGCCGCACATAGACCGCGTTATCCGTGAAGCCATTTTAAATGAAACGGACGAGGCAATCCGATCGGTTTTAAGCCGGATAACACTCACCGCGCTGGCCGATAGAGCCGCTTCCGATCCCGCGCATATCTACTATATTTAGAAGGTATATAAACTTCATCATAAACTTAACCATGGGAGGCAGGTTATCCGAGCAGGCGGCTGAACGGGAAGCAGCCGCAGCCTCTTTTTTTATGCCTTCGTCTTCCGCCGCGTCTTGTGGCGGAACGAAAAACCAGATACAGAATCAACACCAGCAGCATCAGGTTGCCGAAGTTCACGCCATATGTTCGATCCGCGTATTTTAGCAGGTCCTGTGTGGATTTAAGCGGTTCGGGAACAACAGGTACCCGCGCGGGCGCCGGCGGGTCGGTCGGAAGCGGCGGTGTTACCGGTTCTACGGGCTCCGGTACCTGCACGGGCGGCACTGCCGCGTTGATAACATACATTCGGGGAAGACAGTCCTCCATGTTCCTGCCGCTGACCATCGTTAACCGCCCGGCCAACTCACGCGCGTAGCACCCGAGCATCCCGTCATAATCCGCGGCGTCATAAAAGGCGCGCCACTCATCCGTCAGCATTTCAGCGCGGGACTCCTCCGAGAACCGCACTCTAAGGTCCCCTCCAACCGCGGTATAAAAGGCGTTTTCTCCGACAGCCGCCACAAACAGAATATCGTGAGGCCCCAGCCCCCACGCCTCAAACAGCGTGTTTCCATATACACGCACGTCTTCACCGTCTAAAAACCGCGTCACGGCAACCATGACACGATACGGTGATTTTTGAGAAAGCAGCCGGTTCATCTCGCTTAAGGCGTCATACGATGCCGGGCTGAAACGGACGGCATCACCGGATATGACACCGCCCATGGACAGGGTTCTTGTGTCGGCCTTGCGCGTGGGAAGGGAGGGTAATGAGCCCGCGCCCCAAAGCGGTGAATCGTACGCATATTCTTCACTTGAAAAGATTTGCGCACGGCAAACAAACAACTTACTTGCCGTAACGCCGCTTATGGTGTTTCGCAAGCGTTTATTATAGTCCCCCGCGGCTTCATTGTAAGCCCTGGCCGCACCGGATGAAGCGTAATATTCCATATTGCCGATGAGGCTGTCCACATACCCCCGGTCGCGTCCGGATGCCCTGTATGCTTCCGTTCTTTCCAACGCGGCCTTCACCGCCCGAGCCGCCGTGCTTAACCGCTCGTTATACCGGTATCTGTCGGGAAGGGGTGACTGCGTATCGGACAGGCCCGCGCGGCAATCCGCGAGTTCTGTTATGGCGGCATCCGTTTCATCCAGGAACCGCAGGGCCACCTTTTCCAGATTTGCCGCGTCATACGCGCGGTACGAGATGGCTTCATTCAGCCCGTTCTGCTGATAAAACAACTTTTCTATTGCGTTGGCTTCCTGATGCCATCCCCGGTAAGCTCCCCTCAGGACGCCGAACCCTACCAGCATCAGGCTGACCAGGCACACGATTAAGGTGGAAAAAGATCGTTTCATAGCCATCGGCATCCCCCTTCTGTTTTATCGCGCCGTTTATCAGCGCCGTATTTCCAATAGCTTTTGCTTCAGCTCATTCTCCAGCCTTGCCAGTGATTCCTCCGCCTGCACACGCTGCCTGCGCCCCTCTTCCTGTATGCCGATCACATCGTTGATGGTATCTATCAAGGAGCGGTTTGTGCTGGCTAATGTGGAGATATCCACCACGCCGCGTTCCGCCTCCCGTGCCGTTTCCACCGTGCCGATCTTTAGCATTTCGGCGTTTTTCAAAAGCAGCTCGTTTGTCATGTTTGCGACGGCAGTTTGGGCGTTAAGGGCCTGTTGGCTGTTGCTTAACCCCAAAGCGAGCACCATTTGGCCCTTCCATAAAGGCAGGGTGTTGGACAACGTGGATTGAATACGCTCAACCAGCAGACTGTCGTTGTTTTGCAATAAACGGATTTGCGGCGCCATCTGCATGGATACCTGCCGCGTCAGCTTTAAATCGAATATTTTCTTTTCGAATCTGTCGCACATCGCCGCCAGATCGTTGGCGCTTTGGGCATCCATGGCGTCACTTGTCTGCGCCGCCTTTTCCCTAAGCGCGGCAAGGTCCGTTTGCCTGACAGCCGATAGTTTTTCCTCGCCGGTTTCAATGTACAAGGTTAGTTCCCTGAAATACTGCGTGTTGGTATCGTATAAGCGTTCGAACATGGAGATATCCTTGAGAAGCTTTGTTTGATAATTCTCCAGCGATACGGCGATGGAATCCACATTCTTTTCTACCGCGTCATACCGCGCTTTTAAACCCGTCAACTGTTTTCCGGGCGTTTGAAAGAGGCGCTTCATGCCGCGGGGCGCTTCCGCACCGGAATCGAACCCCTTTAACTCGCCCACGAGCTTCACCAGCATTTCCCCCACCTCGCCCGTGTCGCCCGTTTTAACGCAAGCCAGCGCGGAATCGGAAAAATCGGCTATTTTCTTTTGCGCGTCCGCGCCGAACAGAAGCACATGATCCGGATTCTTCAGGTCGAGTTTAGCAACATACTCCGAGATGCTTTGCCTTTCGGCTTCCGTTAAAGCCACGCTCTGAACAGAACCGCCCGTATTCGGCTCCATCGATAAAACACCGTTATCCACTGTCATCATCCACGCCTCCTATTGTTAATTTATATTTCGGTTTTAACAAACTCACCGTCCGCCAGCCCGTCCCGCTTGAGGGTTTGCCGCAAGGCGTCAATATCGGTGCTGACATCTAATATCTCATCTTTATAAAGGCTTCCCAACAGCCTTTGGCAAGCCGTTATCACGGAGGATACACCGGATGACACATGGGCACGCAGTTGATCGGCATCCTGCCCGTGTACTTGTTTTTCGTTAAGCACGCGCACATTCTTAAGCATTTTAAGCGTCGTGGGCAAATAATAATCGATGAAACGGCGCACCTGCGCCGCCTTGCGCGGGTTATCCTCAATGGCGGACAGAATCATCAGCGACACGCGCTCCAGTTCGTCCATCTTTTGGGATAGTTCCTCATCCGGGTTCTTTTGGTTTTCTTCGCGCACCTGCCTGATCATGCCGCGGCCGCGCTCGATGACCTCATCGGCCAGGGCATCCCCGGTCAGGACGGTATGATCATTTGCTTCGGCTTGCTCTTGCGGTTGATTCGGCCCGTGACCGATGCCGGAGGACAGCGCGGAGACCAGTCTTGCCAGAAGGAAGCTTACCGCGCCGCCCAAAATGTAATCCCCCACGCGGTAAAACGGAAACATTACGGCATAAAGGGCAACCGCGGCGCCAAAGGTAAAGATGGCCGCTTTACGGCTTTTGACGCGGCTTGCCGCATGCGCTTGTTTCTTTTTTACCGGCTTTGCGGCACTCCCCTTGGCAGAAGATTTGTTTACCGTCATAAGTGGCTTCCTCGCTCTCTTCATCTGTCCGGGCTATTATAGCATAGCCGTTTCAGGGGCGAAAAGATAAACGTATGAGAATAAGATTAAAATACGCTAAAATGCCCGCTGCCATATCCGCGTGTGATAACATTTTTGTTCAGGGCTTAACGAATACTCGGCCCCATACTATTGACAACCCCGGCATCATACGGTAAGATAACCTCGAAACCCGATAAAATCACTCGGGATTCAGAAGCCAAAGAGGGAGGAACCGATTTGAGGCTGTCCGTCAAGGGAAAGTACGCGCTGTACGCCATGCATTATCTGGCCCTGCACGCCGGTAAGGGGACGCAGCCCTTAAGGGCTATCGCCAAGACCGGTATCCCGGATCCGTATTTAGAGCAAATACTGGGAAGCCTGCGCCGCGCCGGGTTACTAAAAACCTCCAGGGGGGTTTTAGGCGGTTACGAGCTGTCTAAAGATCCGGCGCTTATTACGGTAGGCGATATCATTGAGGCGACGGAGGGCCCCGTATCCTTTTCGGACTGTCTGTCGGAGCAGGCTCCCTGTCACAAAAGCGGAAGCTGCGCGGCCAGGGCGGTATGGGAGCGGCTGACGGGCGGCATTAACGACATTCTAAACGGTATTACTTTAGCGGACATGTTAACCCAATCCGCGCTGACGGACGGAGAATAAACCAATGAGCAGAATTTATTTAGATCATGCCGCCACCACGCCAATGGATCCGGATGTCCTGAACGCCATGCTGCCCTACATGGGCGCGCGTTTCGGAAACGCCTCCTCCATTCATGCGGAAGGACGTAACGCGCAGCGCGCCGTCGACACGGCACGCAAGCAATTGGCCGCCGCCATCGGGGCGGATGCCGGTGAAGTATACTTTACATCCGGCGGCACGGAGAGCGATAACTGGGCGTTGAAGGGCGCCGCGTTCGCCAACCGTGCCAAGGGCACACATATCATATCCACGCCCATTGAACATCACGCGGTGCTGCATACGCTGGACTGGCTCCAAAAACAAGGGTTTACCGTGACCTTTCTGCCCGTGGACGGCGACGGGCTTGTCAAGGCGAGCGATTTGGAAAGGGCTATCACGCCGGAAACCATTCTTGTCAGCGTCATGGCTGCCAATAATGAGATAGGGACGTTGGAACCCATTCAAGAGTTGGGCGCTTTGGTCAGGGAACGCGGCGTTTTATTTCATACGGACGCCGTTCAGGCTATCGGCGCCATACCGGTGGACGTGCGGGAGTGGCAGGTGGATATGCTGTCCCTCAGCGCGCATAAGTTCCACGGCCCCATGGGCATGGGCGCATTGTATATCCGAAAGGGCGTGTCCGTGGAACGGCTTGTACACGGAGGCGCGCAGGAACGCGGCCGCAGGGCCTCTACAGAGAACCTGCCCGGTATTGTGGGGTTGGGGTCGGCTATCGAAAAGGCCTGCGGAGGCGTTTGTGAAAACGCCGCGCGCCTCACCGCACTGCGCGAAAAGCTGATACAGGGAATACTGTCCGCGATTCCGGAGACGCGCCTGAACGGGCACCCCACGCTGCGGCTGCCCGGAAACGTGAACATTTCCATACGCTATATCGAAGGTGAGGCGCTGCTGCTGCGCCTGGATATGGCCGGTATCTCCGCGTCTTCCGGTTCCGCCTGCACAAGCGGCTCGCTCGATCCGAGCCATGTGCTGCTTGCCATCGGGCTGGATCACGCAACCGCTCACGGCAGCCTTCGGCTGTCATTGGGTACCGGAAACCAACTACAGGATGTGGAGCAAACACTCGCCGTACTGCCGGGCATCGTTGAAAGCCTACGGGCAATGTCGCCGCTATACACGCGCGGTTAATCTGACAAGAGGAGCATTTTTATGTACAGTGAAACGGTGATGGACCATTTTACTCACCCGCGCAACATGGGAGAGATTCCAAACGCGTCCGGTACGGGCACGGTGGGAAACGCCAAATGCGGCGATATCATGAAGATAGATATTCAGGTGGAAGACGGCATCATCAAAGATGTCAAGTTTAAGACATTTGGCTGCGGCGCGGCTATCGCGACCAGCTCGATGGCATCGGAAATGGTCAAAGGGAAATCATTAAGCGAGGCGCTAAAGCTGACCAACTTGGCCGTGGCGGAAGCGCTGGGCGGACTGCCGCCCGTGAAGATGCATTGTTCCATGCTGGCGGAGGAAGCCATTCGCGCGGCCATTGAGGATTACATGGCCAAGCACCCGGAACAGCCTTGATGATAAGCGCGTCGCATCGCGCGGAAAGATGTCCATGATAGCAATTAACGGTAACACCTACGGTTTACGAAAAACATTTTTGGCGCAGCTTGAAACACTTTATGCCTATGAGATAGACTCGGATGTTTTCATCCCAGCGGAGCTGGCGGAAATTCTTTGCGGGTTTTCATCGGCCGTTAACCGCGAGATTGCCCTGTATATCACCCGCTCGGGCGAGGTTGCCAACATCATTGTGGGCGAGTCTGACAGCGTCCCGCTGACGGATTGCCGTTTGAGGCGCAACGCGAAACGCCTGTCGGGTATCCGGTGCGTCCATACCCATCCGGGCGGATCCGGCGAACTGAGCGATGTGGACATCAGCGCGTTAAAGTCCCTCCGGTTTGACGCCATGGCCGCCATCGGCATCCGGGACGGGCGCGCGCAGTCTATTGGCGCGGGGTTTTTAAGCGGCGTTTCACAAACCGCCTCCGATGTACTGCTTACGGAACCTGCCTCGCTTAAAAAAATACCGCAAGCCTTATGGATGGAGCAAATACGGGAATCAGACAGGCTTATCACCGCGGGGCTGGACGGGGAGACCGAACGCACAACGGAATGGGCGGTGCTGGTAGGTACGGACAGTATGGAGTCACTGGATGAACTGGCGCATCTGGCGGACACAGCGGGCGCGGAGGTTGTGGGACGTGTTTTTCAAAAGAAGCTCAGCCCCGACAACGCCACCTATATCGGCAGCGGAAAAACTGCCGAGCTGGCGAAGGACTGTCAAGCCCGGGACGCGGATTTGGTTATTTTCGATGATGATTTGACGGGATTACAGCAAAAAAACCTTGAAACCGAACTCGGGTTACGGGTAATAGACCGAACCACGCTGGTATTGGATATTTTCGCCGGGCGCGCGGCGACAAGGGAGGGCAAATTACAGGTAGAGCTGGCACAATTACGCTACCGGTCTTCACGGCTGATAGGCCAGGGCGTTATCCTCTCCCGGCTGGCGGGCGGTATCGGCACGCGGGGGCCGGGTGAGTCCCGGCTGGAAATAAATAAACGGCGCATCCGTGAGCGTATCACGGCGTTGAAACGCGATCTGGAGCAAATAGAGGGGCAAAGACAGCTGCGCAGACGTGCGCGGGAGAAGAAAGAGATACCGGCCGTAGCGCTGGTGGGGTATACCAACTCCGGAAAATCCACGCTGCTAAACCGTTTGACCAACGCCGGCGTCTATACGGAAGATAAAATGTTCGCGACCTTGGACGCCGTATCCCGCAAGGTAACCTTGCCCGGCGGCGGAGCGTTTCTTTTAACGGATACCGTCGGCTTCATCCGCAAGCTTCCCCACACGCTGATTGACGCGTTCCGCTCCACCCTGGAGGAGGCGGTACTGGCTGACGTGCTGGTGCTTGTATCGGACGGCTCGGCGGACGACGCGCAGCAGCAGTACGACGTGGTCATAAGCACATTGGATGAACTGGGCGCGACAAACAGCCAACGCGTCATCGCCGTGAATAAATGTGATTTGGGCGTCATTCCCTTGAACTGCTATCGGGACGCCGTGTATATATCGGCCAAAGACGGGCAAAACATGGACGGCTTGCTGTCCGCCATTCAAAAGGCGCTTTCGCACAGGCAAACGACGGACCGGTTGTTTATACCCTTTTCCCGGTATGGTATCCTCAACGAGCTGCGCACGCTGGGGAAACTGGCCAACGAGGAATATACGGACACCGGCGTATCCGTTTCCCTCACCGCGGCGCCTGAGGATTGGGATAAGATAAAGGCAAGATATTCAGAGGCGCTGCTGCCGCCGGACGCCGTCACAACCGCACCGGAGGAGGACGAAACGCAATGAGCCTGCTCAGCACTATTTTAGCTTACGCGCTTGCCGCCTCCGGCGTGCTGACGACCGGTTTTACACAGGTCATGCCGCAGATGGACCCGTCCGGCACGCTGTTTTTGGTGAACCGTACCTATACGATGCTGCCCGTTTATGTTCCGGAAGTCAGCAACGCGAACGTATCGGGGCAATCCCGCGATATGCGGCCGGAAGCGGCGCGCGCGCTGGAGGCCCTGTTTCAAGCGGCGAAGGCTGATAAAATTTCACTGCGAACCATTTCGGGATACCGTAGTTACGATAAACAGACGGCTATTTATAAAAGGCGCTTGTCTTCCGGCGCGAAGGCCGCCGATGTCAACGCGTATGTCGCGCCGCCGGGCGCCAGCGAGCATCAACTGGGATTGGCGATGGATGTGGGCCATACAGGGGCTTCCGTTAACTTGACGCCCGGTTTCGGCACATCCAAAGCCGGAAAATGGCTGGCGGAAAACAGCTGGAAATACGGGTTCATCATTCGTTATAAGGCGGGTTGGGAAAGCGTTACCGGCTATAACGCCGAGCCCTGGCATATCCGTTATGTCGGAACGGAGGCGGCCGCGGAGCTGTTCGCCAAAAATATTCCGTTTGAAACATACATAGAGGACTTGCAGTTAGCGCTACTCCTGAGTATCATAGAAGAGGAGTGAGGATACCAGAATGATAAGACGCAAGACAAAACCATGGTTGGTACGTGCCGCCGCTTGGGCAGCGGCCTTGGTTTTCGCCGCGGCGATACCCGCCATAGGCGAATCAAGCGGCATCGCCTGGATTGTGGAAAGTGTTACGCCGACGCCGGAGCCTTTATTAACGGATATGGCAGGCTTTGATGATTTGCAAGGGGAAGCGGCGAGCGATCAACCGGCATCCGACAACCAATGGTTGTTCCCTTTTCCGCGCTCGGTACTGTACCAAAACACCCTGCGGCTGGTGAATACATCGAACTTGCTGGACGCAAGTTATGTGCCGAACGACTTGATACGCATATCGGTGCGCAAGACTTCCTCATCCGCCATTTTAATGCAGCGCGAGGCTTCCGAAGCGTTAGACGCGCTGTTCGCCGAAGCTTTAGCGGACGGCGTAACCCTCTACGCGCATTCGGGATACCGCAGCTATCAAACGCAAAAATCCATGTACGATAACCGCCTTTCCCGAAACAAGGGTGTGGACGACGGCTATGTGGCCAAGCCCGGCGCGTCCGATCACCAAACGGGGCTTGGGGTAGATATTATCAGCAAGGAATGGATTGGCAAGCCCCTTAACGGCGCGTTTGCCAATACCAAGGAAGCCGCGTGGCTGAAGGCCCATTGCGCCGACTACGGTTTTATACTGCGTTATCCGGAGGGGAAGGAAGCCATTACCCAAATCGCCTTTGAACCCTGGCATATGCGCTATATCGGGACGGACGCCGCGCGGTATATCATGAATGAGGATTTAACTTTAGAAGAGTTTGACGCGTTGTGGCGGGAGCATGTCGCGGCGATAGGGGGAGCCGTCTCCGGAGAGCCCATGCATGTTTACCAAACCGACGTGAAGGGCCCCGACGGGGACCATGAGTTATCATTGTTTGCGCAGGGAGATTAAGGCGTTACTTGAGCGGATATGCAGCCTACAACACGGAAAACGAGTATGCGTACGCGCCGGGCATTTACCCTGCGACGGAGTGCCTGCTGCGCCGGCCGGAAGCGGCGCGGCGCGTTCTTTTATCCTCGCAAGCGCGGCATGACGAGGGAATGACACGCCTGCTTGCGCTGTGCCATGAGCGCGGCGTACGCACGGAGACGGCGGACCGGGCGCTTCGGCGGCTGTCCGAAAAGGACAATTGCTACGCCGCGGCCGTGTTTACGAAGTTTGAGGACACGCTTTGCGCGGACAGCCCGCATATCGTTTTGGTCAGCCCGTCGGACCGCGGCAACCTGGGCTCCGTTATCCGCACGGCTCTGGGGTTAGGTGTGCGGGATGTCGCGCTTGTCCGTCCCTGCGCGGACCCCTTTCATCCTAAAACGGTCCGCGCGACCATGGGCGCCCTTTTTTCCGCGCGTGTGCGCATGTTTGGTACGTTTGATGATTACCGCGCGCTCTACCCGCGCCATACCGTGTATCCCTTTATGACGGACGGCGCGGTACCGCTTGGCGGCGCGGATATCCTTAAGCCGTTCGCGCTGGTATTCGGCAACGAGTCAAGCGGGCTCCCGCCCGTCTTTCATCAAGCGGGCATATCCGTCAGAATTCCCCAATCGGGCGTCGATTCGCTCAACCTTTCCGCGGCGGCGGCTATCGGCCTTTACGCGTTTACATCGGGAAGAGGAGGTGCGGGCCATGGAACACGTCCTTGACAGAGCCGTTGCGCTGCTGGCGGAACGGGGCGGCCTTCAAAGAGGCGACCTCATTGTACTGGGATGCTCTACCAGTGAAATTGCGGGCGGCCCCATAGGCAAGGCTTCCGCGCCGGAAATCGGGCAAAGAATTGCCCTCGCCTTTCACGAGGCTTGTATGCGGCACGGATTCTTGGACGCCTACCAATGCTGCGAGCATTTAAACCGCGCGCTTGTTATGGAAGAGGCGACGCTTGCGTCCCGCGGGCTTGAACGCGTCGCGGCCGTTCCCAAACCGCATGCGGGCGGCTCTACGGCCGCCGCCGGATGGCTGCTGCTAAAACGCCCCTGCTTGGCCCGGAGCGTTCAGGCGGAGGCCGCCGTGGATATCGGCGACACGCTGGTGGGCATGCATATTAAGCCGGTGGCCGTTCCCGTTCGGATGGACGATGCCCACATCGGGCAGGCGCGGCTGGTGATGGCTTACTCCCGTCCGCCCTATATCGGAGGCCCGCGCGCGGAGTACACGTAACGATTATGAGAGCTATAAATATAACACAAAGGATGAACGCCTTATGGATTACACACCGTACGCCGTGGACAAAATACGCGAACTCGTTTCCATTCCAAGCCCGACGGGCATGACGGATAAAGCGTCCGATACTATCGCGGCGGAACTGAAAGGGATGGGGCTTCACCCGCTTGTGACCCGCAAGGGCACGGTTATATGCGCGTTGGGAGGGCAAGGGCATCCCCTGCTGCTGTCCGCCCATGCAGACACGCTGGGCGCTATTGTCCGCGCGGTAAAGCCGGACGGCACGCTGCGTTACGCGCATATCGGCGGGTTCTCCGACCAGGCCGTTGAAAACGAGAACTGCCTTATCCATACGCTGTCCGGAAAGACCTATACGGGGACGATACGCCCCGTGAAGGCTTCCCGGCATGTGTACACCGGAGAAGAGGACAAGCGCAATGACGAAACCATGGCCGTTACGGTGGACGAGCTGACGGCTTGCGCGGAGGATACCAAGCGGCTGGGTATCGCGGCGGGCGATTATATCTCCTTTGAGCCGCGCTTTACCCTGACGGACACCGGTTTTATCAAGAGCCGGCATTTGGACGACAAGGCGTCCGCGGGGCTGCTGCTGGCGCTGGCCAAGGCTGTCACGGACGGCAAGGTTGCTTTAGGCCGCGAAACGCATCTGATGTTTACGGTTTACGAAGAGGTCGGCCACGGCGCGTCCGCGACGCTGCCGGACGGCATCGAGGATATGATCGCGGTGGATATGGGCTGCGTGGGCGACGATTTAAACGGCAAAGAAACGCATGTATCTATTTGCTTTAAAGATTCCGCGGGCCC
>WRFT01000001.1 GCA_009776385.1 Clostridia bacterium | reverse complement strand
GCCGGGAAGGGATAACCCTTCCGTTTGTGCGGCAGGATATGCGCCAACTTCGGACGCACCATCCCGTGGACGCGGTGTTATGCACGTGTGACGGGCTTAATTACTTCACGGCGCCGACAGATGCGGTGATGTTTTTCAATTCCGCGTCTGCTGCCTTAAAGCCGGGCGGTTGCTTGGTTTTTGATGTATCCACACCCTATAAATTGGCTGAAATATTAGGTGACCGTGTGATTTGCCATGACAGCGAGCGCGTGACTTACATATGGAACAACCGTTACAAAACGGATACGCGTATCTTGGCCATGTGCCTTTGTGTCTTTAATAAGATAACGGACGGGCGCTACGAAAGGGTTGACGAAACCCAAAAACAACGGGCACACACACGTGAGGAGCTAACCGAGTGGCTGCAACAAGCCGGTTTTACGGACCTGCGCTTCTATGGAGAAAAAGCGATGCGCGCGCCGGGCAAGAAGGAGCCGCGCTGGCATGTATGCGCGCGAAAGGGTATGGCGGCCGCCTTATGAAGAAGGCGATAAACGGCCAGCCGGATAAACTGGTTTCTTTTGCGCGCCCGTACGCCTATATTTTGGACAAGGCACGCGAGAACCGCAAGAAAGGCCGTTATCTGGCAGCGCTGGATTTGTTTCGGGCGGCTTACAGGGCCATCCCGCTTTCCGGAACGCTTGTGGAAATGGCGGAAACACTCATCGATATGGGCAGCTACCGGTTAGCGGTGACGAATATTTCCAAAGCATTGGCGGCCAATTCTCGTAAAACGGAGGCATTGTATCCATTAGCCGTGTGTTTTTACGCTTTAGATAAAACTGTGTTGGCATACGATGCGGCGGATTTATATTTACGGTATCATCCCGATGGTCCATACGCTTCACTCGCGTGGGAGATAATCGCCAGGACGCATGAAGACACACGGTATGCTCACATGCGGCGCGCCGCCGGTTTAATGAACCTGGCGGAAACAGACTTGAAGAACGGCTATTTGTACCGGGCGGTTAAACGCTTATATCGGGCTGTCGCTTTACCGGGAACAGATGCAAAGCTTATCAGCGCGGCCGCTACGCTATTATACAGGCGGGGAGCTTATTTGGAAGGAATCCGATTAACACTTAAAGCCTTTAAGTACTACCGGGACAGCGCCGTTTTACTGTGTACAGCCGCGATGGGATATTTTATTAACTCAAAACCCCGCGCCGCGCGTGCCGTGCTGACAGGGCTTACGCGCTGTGCGCGAAACGCTTCGGACGACGACTATATTTTTTACGTTCTGATGGCTTTAAAGGCGTATGAACAAGGCCTGCGGTGGTTTCAAAACGCCGCTGCCGAAGCATGTTATGACCCGCATGTTTTGGGATACTTGGCTCTGTTTAACCTTATGCTGGGACAGTCCGGCGATGCCGAACGTTTGTGTCACAGGTCGCTGGCGTTTGATCCGGCGGATAAGGAGAACCGGTACATACTGCGTCTCATTAAAAGCAACGCGTCTTTTTCGCCGAACGATGACCGCCCCGCCATTTTAAATAACGGGAACGGTGAAAAAACGCGGAATTTCGCGGCGGCGCATATACCGGGCGGTGTCACGGGTATCAGGCGGATTCGATCCGCCGCCAGGTTCGGCCCGCGTCAGGCGCGCAGGCTGTTATCCTATGTCATGTCCAATGCCACGGTGAACGCCGGGAGACGCCGGTTAAAAGAGTGGCTGCTGGATGAGGACATGCCCGAATGGGTTAAAAAGAGCGCCTTTATGGAACTGAAGCTTATCTATCCGAACATAAGACAATGGATACTCATCTATGGCCGCCTGTTCCATACAAAAACGCTTCCGATGAACGGCGCCTCCATTCCCGGCAGGACGGCGTTTATTAAACAGTTTTTATTCTTTACGGCTCAGGCGGACAATCCGAACCGCGCCGCCTCTTTTGCCGCCGACTTTTATGATGCGATAAATATTGGTAAAATGAGGCTGCGCACTCAACACGCCGTAGATGATTTTTTTAACTTGCTGGCCTTGTTCTTTTATAAGTCATGCGGCAGACCGGATTTAATTGATACGCATTGGGAAAAAACATGGTTGTCCAGAAGGCGCAGCCGCGGTATTGTACGGTTAATGAATGGAATGATTGGGAGGATGAAGGATTGAGTTTGATTAATTTTGACGAGCGTTTCGCGGATTATCTGCATGATTGGATGACCGAGCACGCAAGCGAGTACCTCGATATGGACGCGATGGAGAGAGACGCGGACAGCGTTTATTTACGTTTCATCAACACGCCGGCTGATTGGCTTGACGGGGTATCACCGGGCGCGTATTTTTCGCAATATGACGACGCGAAGGTATTGGTAGATTGGATGACGGATTACACGCGTCAGGGTATTCCCGTTCCCGCACTGCTGCTGGATAGAATCGCGGAGGTGGGACTGCCTTGTCAAAAACGGCTGACAGCATTATTGAAGGATGAGAACGCTCCGTCCGAAGCGCGTATGACCGCCGTGGGGCTCCTTCGCGAAATGGATAGCGACGCGCCGAAAACGATGTATATTCAATGGCTCAAGGAGATGGACGAGGGCAATGAACTGACAGAAAACGCGTTGGAGAGCCTGCGTCAAATGGGTCCTGCGGCCGTAAAACAACTAACCGAAGTCATCGGCCATGCGACACCGGCGGGGCAAGAGGCTATGTTGGATGTTTTGGTAAACTATCCCGGCAACGAAAAGGTGTTTCGCATTACTATGGAAAGGTTTATCAACTGTCCTGAAAAACGCGCGATTTTTGCGGGTTATCTGGGCAAATTGGGTGACGCGCGCGCACTGGAAGCGCTGACGCAAGCCGCGGAGAATGCCGATGTACCCTATTTAGATTACATTGAGTTGCGATCGGCTATCGAACGCCTGGGCGGTGACGCGCCAACGCGTGATTTTGGCAATGACTTGGGGTTTAACGCGACGGGGAGTCTATCTTGATTCGCCGCGTTTCGGAGGTGCTTGCTTGATTTGTCAGCGTTGCGGTATGTACTTGGAAGAGAAATCCCTGGTTTGTTTGCAATGCGGAACTCTCATCTCCCGCGCACAGGAACAGAAGCGGGGTGTAGAAGGCATCCGGCAGGGCAAACCCGACACGCGGCCGGACGCCTCACAGGAAAGCGGGCTTCATGACATACCGTTATTTGATGATTATGCGCCCATAGGCGGAGGGACGATTGATGTTTCCGAAAAGGCAAATCCGGAACGAGCGCGCCGAAGGCGCGGCGCACGGCCTTTTGCCCATGATGCCGGCCGTCCCGCCATGCGCAGAGGCATGCCGGACGGAACCGGAATGCAAAATGTCGTGCCGGTACAAAAACAATATAAACCGCATAATTCGGTAAAGGTTCGCTCCGTGAACTGGGCGAAAGTGGTCATCTTTATCGTGTCGCTGGCATTGGCAGCAACGCTGGCAGGATATCTGTACATTCATAACTCGTTGAAAGGGCAAATTATCTTGGCGCGATCCGGCAGGTCAAACGATGCGCAAGCCTACTGGATATTAGCCAAGGAACGGCTTGACGAGGGTTATGTGGATGAGTCCATCGAGGTGTTTCGCAGAGCCTGGGAACTGGATCTTGAAAAGAACCCGCCGATTAACAATGTGGAAGGGTTGCTGCTGTTATGCCAAGCCTATGAAGCGGCGGACCGCCTCTCCGACGCGATGGAACTGTATGCCTTTATGTATAAAGATGAACACATCGCCAAATTCAGAACAGAGGTGTACCGCAACCTGATTCGGCTGATGCTGGATGCCGGAGAGGATCGGGAAGCGGGAGAACTGATGCAGATAGCTTATGAGAATACCGGCTCGCTTGCTTTCCGCCAGCAAAGGACGGAGTTTCTTCCTAAGACCCCTGAAACAAGCCTTCCGTCCGGGCGGTACAGCGAACTGAAGGCCGTAGAGTTCTCATCACCGCAGGGCTTTGATGTGTATTACTCCCCGGAAACCACCGCCAACCTGCCCGATGAGGGTATCTTGTATACCAAGCCTATCGAAATGGAAGAGGGCATCGCGTCTTTTAAGGCGGTTTGCGTATCGGGAAGGCTAGTTAGTGACCCGATGACCGTCAGCTACTCGATATACCTTCCGTCACCCTCGGCGCCGAAGGCAAGGCTCGCGCCCGGGACGTATTCAAGGCGCCAGAAGGTTCACCTGTATTCATTGGATAAGGATAGTGATTTGCGCTTCTTTTATACGCTGGACGGTTCCGAGCCGGATGTGAATGACTCGCCGGAATACACGGGTGAGGCGATACAATTGCATACAGGCAATGTTAAGCTAAAGGCGGTCGCGGTCAATTCACTGGGCAAGGCCAGTTATGGTATGGAAGTAAACTACCGTATAGAAGTGAAGCCCTATCCCGAAAAAGTATATGAACGGACGGATGTGTTCGATGCGTTTGAGCTGATGAAGACCACCTTGGATGATTTTCAAGAACAGTTTGGGGAAGGGACGGAAACCGATCCGGTCATGCTGGCGGGTTTTCCGGCCCCTTGCCGAAGGTTTGAGTATGAATGGGGCGCCATGACAGCCGGACAAGACCGTTCCGGTCAACGTTGGCTGGTCGTTCAAATGGATATGAACAGCGCGTTGTGCCCGAATCCGAGGGGTGTCAAATTCGGTGATTCACTGGAGGATGTCATTTCCAAATTCCGCAACTGTACCCAGCCGCCGGGCATTTCGGGTGTACGCGGCCTCTACTATTCGGAAACGGGCATGGGACGCTATTTCCCCCTGGAGGGGAAGCAGGGCATGGTAAAATACACCTGCCTGTCCTCGGACGGCAATGTACTGGTTTTAGAGTTCTATTTTACGGACGCGCATCTCGTCCGTATTCATCATGTGTATATCGGCGGGTAAGCATACCGTCTGGCAGGAAGCATACACTACTTCATTTTTATAGCAATATCCAACATGCGGATAAATACATCAACGGATATCGGTTCTTCTGTTTGTTCAGGAGATTCCTTCCATGGTAAAAAAGAGCCATAAGCTATATCGTCGTCAATGATATATATATCATGAAAAGTCAAATAAGGCGCAGCTTGCTTATAAAAATCCAATGTGGCCATGCTCATGTTAGTACAACCAACCTTATCGAAAAAAGACATCCCGTCATCAGTCAAACCAAATTCAAGCACTGACGACACTTGAAAAGCCGGATGCCGCGTGTGAAAAACAGGTTGCGGCTCAACGCCGCCGGTCATCATAAAGGTGATTTCCGGTTGATAAACAGTTTGAAACTCTGCCATAAATGTAAGATATTCCATCGCAAGATCAGGTGAAGGCGCGCTGCCGGAAATGCAAAGCATTTTTAAGGTTGCAGGAATTTTCACGGGACGATCCGTATAAAGCTGCGGCGGAAGAATGCTTTTAAATTCCGGCAATCCCCCATTTTCATCCACTAGCGCGACATAATAATATATACGATCAAAGGCTGCTCTATCGCGAAGCAATGCGCCCCATTCGTCAGTAGGCAGATCCGGGGCGGCTATGATGCGTTCCAGAAGGTTGCGAAACTCAGGGGTGTCAAAACTAAATGGTTCTTTTTCCGTAGCATATTCATTTGTATAAAGATCAATAATTGTCATTAAAAGAGCGGATTTATAGTTCATTAACGCGCCGCTGCCCAACAACTCTTGATTTGGATACTGCCCGGCATACTGTGTGTCCCAAAGCATTATCAGATTAAAAAGTTCATCCACGGTTCGCGGCGGGTCCGGCAGTCCTATTTCGTTCCATTTTTCTTGGTCGTATTGCCATATTCTAAACCAAAGATATGTCGGAAGCCCCATCGGCTTTCCATCAATCGTGATCGCCTCCTGAATTTGTGGTATGTAAGAAGTAAGCCTTTGACTGATGACATCGGACTCGGGTAACGCTTGTATTGTCCCTTCAGCCATGTCACGGGGCAGCGAATCGTAAACATAAAAGAAAACCAAATCGACCGGATGTTCAATGAGTTTGTTATTAAAAAAACACTGTTCTATTTGTACATTTGGATGGGTAAGCATGTAAAAACTATTTGAAAGAAGGTCCGCGTACCCATTAATATGCAGTGTTTCCATATTGCCAATAATGGGCTCGGTATTGATGACATAATACAGTTCCGAGCGCCCATACAGGGGTTGCCCATACAGGGGTTGCCCATTAGGCAATGGAAGGAGTGTTTTGACAGGCGTTTTTTCGACAAGGTAGGAATCGTATTCATTTTCTAAAAATGAGTAGGGGCTTTCATCGTCCCAAAAGTCCGAATCTTCATCATGCCTGAAAAAAGTAGTATCCATCACACGCAAAAGCTCCGCTTCTTGCCCGATCCGTTTTTGATAAATATCACCCTGATATAGATAAAACAAACGATCATTCATTTCATCATAAGCAAACGGTGAAGGGGGAGAATCCGCTAATGTGATGCATTCACCTAACAAATTTGATCCAAGAGTATACGTGCTGATGCTGCCGGAGGCATACACTAGGACTTGATCCGGTTTGTAATAGGCGATTTGTTCCACGCCCTCTATGGTACTTACTGTCCATATTCCTGTGGATTGTGAATAATGTACCAGGGTGTTTCTTGCAGAGTCAATTCTTGACCTTACTAAAAGCCAAATCGAGTCGCGGTCGCGTACAAGCCCAATGATAAGACTAAAGTTCAAGTCACGGATAGCTGGCCCAGACAGTACAAATTTCCCAGAACTTTGCCAGACTCCGTCTTTAAAATTACTTATTGTTCCATCGAGTAAAGTAATGGCAGCAAGGCAATCCGGCTGTTGAAAAATTTAGACGGCGTGCATCCTTTGGTTGCTAGAGGGTTTCCGCGCCGTTGTTTGTTTGAGTTGAACAAACGGATCACCTATCTTCCAATAGTATAAGCGGCCTAGACCATTGTTTTCGATAAAAATGACGCTAATTCCTGTGTATCAAGCAATCGCTAACCGTCTCGTACCGCTTTTCAAGTCAATCAATGTAGTCTTCATTTCTGCCATATCATATTGACAGTTGCTTGAATTGCGTTAAAATGAGAGGCAGTTTCATTTTGGGTTTGGAGGCGGAAACATGACGCGCCCTTCCGGATATAACACGAAACAACGTGAAGCCATACTGCACTATATCATTTCGCGTGATAACACGCATGTCACCGCCGCGCAAATCATCCGATATTTTGAAAAGGAAGCCCTGCCTATTGGGAAAGCCACTATTTATCGCCATCTTGATAAGCTGACTGAAAGCGGAGCGTTACGGCGATACATTACGGATGGCCTGTCGGGCGCTTGTTATCAATATATCGGAAGCGATGATGATGACGCACATCTACACTTGAAATGCGACCGCTGCGGAGAACTGGTTCATCTGGAATGTGACGCATTGGGTGATTTAGAACGCCATGTTTTAGATGAACACGCTTTTCATATCAACGCGACAAAAACCGTTTTATACGGAACATGTGATGATTGTTTGCAAAAAGCCTAAGGGCAATGCTCCATTATTTATGAAAGGAGGAGAGTCAATGCGCCGAACAAGAATGATTGTTTTTATTACGGTTCTGCTGTTGACAACGGTACTGTGCGGATGTACGCAAAAAACCGAGGAGAAAGACCTTAAAATAAGCGTTGTTTGTACGAATTTTCCGCAATACGACTGGGTACGCCAGATCCTTGGTGACAAGGTTAACAACATCCGTTTAACCTTGCTGCTTAATAACAGAATCGACTTACATAATTACCAGCCGTCGGTTGACGATATGATAAAAATTTCCGTCTGTGACCTATTTATTTACATAGGCGGGGGATCCGACGGGTGGGTTGATGATGTCCTCAAGCAAGCGGAAAATAAAAAAATGGTTGTTATCAAATTATTAGATACGCTGGGCGACGCGGTGAAAACCGCAGAAACCATAGAGGGAATGGAAGATGAAGACGACGAAGATCATGACGGCGACCACGAGCATGAATCGGGCCTGGACGAGCATGTATGGTTGTCACTGCGAAACGCGCAGGTGTTTTGCGCGGTTATTGCCGATGCCCTTTCCGCGTTGGATAAGGGCCATGCCGAAGTTTATCAAAGCAATGCCGGTGTATACATAGACCAATTATCCGCCTTGGACTTAAAATATCGAGCGGCGTTAACCGCACCGTCCGCGGGCCCCGAGTCCGGCAAAACGCTGTTATTCGGCGACCGATTTCCGTTTCGGTATCTTACGGACGATTACGGGTTAAATTATTACGCCGCTTTTGCCGGTTGTTCCGCCGAAACGGAAGCCAGTTTTGAAACCATTATTTTTCTGGTGGAGAAAATGAATGAGTTGGGTTTAAAAAACGTGATGGTAACGGAAAGTTCGGATAAAAAAATAGCTGAAACCATTGTCAGAGAATCAAAGGGAGGGAATCATCCCATTCTTGTGTTGGACGCCATGCAATCGGTAAATAAAAATGATATATCCAACGGTGCAACATACCTTTCCATCATGGAGAGCAACCTGAGCGTTTTGAAAGAAGCGCTTGAATAAAGGAGCAACCGTATGCCGCAGTTAGCCTGTCAAAACCTTTCCCTTGGCTATGAGGGCAAAACCGTCATTACCGATCTTTCCTTTCATGTGAACGCGGGAGATTACCTGTGCATCGTCGGAGAAAACGGCTCCGGTAAAAGCACCTTGATGAAAACCATACTCAGGTTAAAATCACCGATAAAAGGTGAGATTGTGACAGGCGACGGGTTGGCGCATAACGATATCGGTTATCTGCCGCAGCAGACAATGGTACAAAAGGATTTCCCGGCATCTGTTCGGGAGGTCGTCCGTTCCGGTTGTTTAAACCGTTGCGGCTTGCGTCCGTTTTACAACCGGGCGGAAAAACGGATGGCGGAGGAAAACATGAATCTGCTCGGAATCGCTCCTATCGCAAAACATTGTTATCGGGAATTATCCGGCGGGCAGCAGCAACGGACACTCTTGGCAAGGGCGTTATGCGCCGCACGAAAAATACTGTTATTAGACGAACCGGTCGCGGGGCTTGACCCGAAAGCGACAGTTGAAATGTATGATGTGATAAAAAGCTTAAATAGTAATGGTATTACCATCATCATGATTTCTCATGATATTGCGGCTTCCGTAAAATTCGCTTCTCATATCATGCACATTGGCAATCATGCGTCTCTGTTTTTCGGTACGACAGCCGAATACCTTAAAAGCGAAGCGGGGCGGATATACTCAGGATGGGGGCGTGCACCGGCATGACGGAAATAATAACCACATTATCGGCGAATTTTCAATATCTGTTTGTACGTTATGCGTTGATAGTAGGCGTCCTCATCGCGCTTTGTTCCTCGCTTTTGGGTGTCACATTGGTGTTAAAGCGCTTTTCGTTTATCGGTGACGGGCTTTCGCATGTCGCGTTTGGCGCGATATCGATTGCCGCGGCGTTAAACCTAACAAACAACTTTCTTTTAGTTCTGCCGGTGACGGTCATCTGTGCCGTTTTGCTTTTGCGAACCGGTCAGAACACAAAAATCAAGGGCGACGCGGCAATCGCCATGATTTCCGTGGGTACATTGGCCATAGGCTACTTGATAATGAATTTGTTTTCCAAATCGTCCAACTTATCGGGCGATGTGTGCACCACGCTGTTCGGCTCCACATCCATTCTTACATTAAACGAAGCGGAAGTTTGGCTTTGCGGCATTCTTTCCATATTGGTGATAGCCGTATTCCTTTTGTTTTATCACAAGATTTTCGCGGTTACCTTTGATGAGGATTTTATGGCGGCAACGGGAGTTAAGGCAAAAACATACAACCTCATCCTTGCCGTTATCATCGCAGTGGTCATTGTTTTGGCTATGAACCTGGTCGGCGCGCTTTTAATTTCCGCGCTGGTGATATTTCCCGCCTTATCATCCATGCGGATATACAAAAACTTTAAGGCCGTAACCATCTGCTCGGTTATTGTATCCGTGGTTTGCGCCCTTCTTGGCATCTTCATTGCTATTCTGGCAAGTACACCCGTAGGTTCTACTATTGTGGCTGTGAATATCGCGGGCTTTTTAGCATTCAGCATGGCCGGATTGATTGCAAGGAGGGCTTGAACCAATGAAAAAGACGGTGGTTGTTCTGTTTTTTATCTGCGTTGTATGCATGGCGGTAACAGGCTGTTCTCAAAAAGACAACGGAACAGATGATTTTGCAGATTTGGGCATAATAGATTTGGATATCAGTAAAATGAGCGGTATTATGGTTTATTCGCAAGTTGTCCATATCGGTGAAAACCCCGCCGAGTATGTAGGGAAATGTATTAAAATAACCGGTCAGTATTATGCTTCATACAACGAAGAAACCGCTTCCTATTACCACTATGTGATTGTGGGAGACGAGGCTTTATGCTGTCAAGCGGGATTGAAATTCATATGGAAGGGCGACCACAAATACCCCAATGATTACCCGGCACTCAACACGAACATTGAACTGATAGGCATATATGAAAAACGTGAAGAACCCGGCAAAACCAATTATTACTTAATAGCCGACAGTTTGTCTCCCGCGGAATAGTGAAACCCCTGTATTCCGGTGGTTTTAATAGCTTAATCGTCCGCCTCATCATCCGGCAGGTTGGCGTTATGGTAAACATTTTGCACATCATCGTTATCTTCCAGCATATCCAGCAGTTTTATCACCTTTAGGCATGTTTCTTCATTCGGCAGGTCCACCGTGTTTTGCGGTACTCTCTGTGTTTGCGCCGAAAGAAAGGCATAGCCCGATTGATCCAGTTCCTCGCGTATACGTGAAAAATCATCCGGCGCCGTGATAATCTCGAAGGCGTCATCCAGCACCCGCACATCCTCCGCGCCCGCTTCAAGCGCCGCCATCATGAGCGTATCCTCATCGGATTTCGGATCGCGTTGGATGACGATGACGCCTTTTGTATCGAACATAAAACCGACGGAACCGGTCGTGCCCAGGTTTCCGCCGTTTTTTGCAAAGCAGTGCCGTACCTCCGAGGCGGTTCGATTGCGGTTGTCCGTAATGATTTCCGCGATGACCGCCACGCCGCCCGGCGCGTAGCCTTCGTAGATAATTTCTTCATAGTTGACAGTGCCCAGTTCACCTGCGGATTTTTTAATGGAACGGGAAATATTATCATTGGGCATATTACTGGCTTTCGCCTTGGCGATAACATCACGCAGCTTCCCGTTCGTGGCGGGGTCTGACCCGCCTTCACGCACGGCCATGGCAATTTCGCGGCCTATTTTGGTAAAAACCTTACCGCGTTCCGCGTCGGCTTTACCCTTCCTGTGCTTGATATTGGCCCATTTTGAATGACCGGACATGGATACGCCTCCCGCTATGCCTGTTCCTTTACCTGCCGATTGATTATAGCATTGCGCCTTTCTTTACGTCAATAAAAGGGAAGGGGATTTACACGCCGCGCTTTGGAATGATAAAATACCGCTTGGTAAGAAGTTCATCGAGCGGGAGGCGACGCGTAGTGAAACAGCTCAAGTCGGTTGTGATGGATGAGTTGAATGTTGAAAGGACGCTCATGCGAATGGCTTATGAAATGCTTGAACGGAACAGAGGCGCGGACAATTTAATGCTGGTGGGCGTTAAGCGCCGCGGCATGCCGCTTGCGCATATGATGGCGGATAATATGCACCATATTGAGGGTGTACGCGTACGTGTGGAAGAAATAGATACCATGCGTTACAGAGATGACCTGTCCGAGCATCCGCATGCACCGGATAACGGCGGCAATAGCGGCATTGGTGATATTACCGGATGGCGCTGTATCTTAGTGGATGATGTATTGTATACGGGCCGAACGGCTCGCGCGGCGATGGACGCGTTGATGGCGCTGGGGCGTCCTAAGCTCATCAGGCTGGCTGTGCTTATCGACCGCGGCCACAGGGAACTGCCCGTGCATGCGGATTTTATCGGCCGTCATGTGCCGACGGGGCGAACCGAACTGATTGCGGTGCGCGTTCCCGAGTACGATGCCTGTTTGGATGTTTTGCTGTATGAAACAGATCCCGATAAGTTTGTCGCGCAGAACCATGTCATTATATAGGAGGGACGCGTCATGGACAGAAAAGACGGCATGAACTTCGCACCGAAGGGGAAGCCGTGCCCGGTTGTAACGCCCGGTGAATTTGTATTTTCCGCCGTGGCCTTGGACCATGGGCATATCTACGGTATGTGCGGGGGGCTTACGGAAGCGGGCGGAACAATTAAATACGTATACGATAAAGACCCGGAAAAGGTGCGCCGTTTTATACAAGCATATCCTTCGGCACTGCCGGCTGCCTGTGAGGAGGAGGTACTAAACTGCCCGGAAACGCGGCTGATTGCCTCGGCGGCAGTACCAAACGAACGCTGCGCCCTGGGGATTCGCGTGATGCGTGCCGGGAAGGATTATTTTTCGGATAAAACGCCGCTCACAACGCTGGAACAATTGCAATCAGCCAAAGACGCCGTTGCCGATACCGGTAAAAAGTACATGGTATATTACTCGGAACGTCTCCATTCGGAAGGTTCCGTATTGGCAGGGCAGCTTGTGAACGAAGGCGCCATTGGCAGGGTACTGCAAGTGATGGGCATGGGGCCTCACCGGCTAAACGCGCCCGCGCGGCCCGAATGGTTTTTTATAAAAGAACAATACGGCGGAATCTTATGCGATATCGGTAGTCATCAAATAGAACAAATTCTGTACTTTACAGGCGCGCGGGACGCCCGCGTCGTAGCGGCGCAAATCGCCAACCATCATCATCCCGCCTATCCGGAATTGGAAGATTTCGGAGACGCGGTGCTGGTCACGGATAACGGGTGCTCAGGGTACTTCCGTGTCGATTGGTTTACTCCCGACGGGCTTCGCGTGTGGGGTGACGGGCGGACGTTTATTTTGGGTACGGAAGGTTACATCGAGATGCGCAAGTATATTAATATCACCGCGCAGCAGGACGGCGGGGATCATGTCTTTTTAGTGAATGGCGATGGTGAAAGGCATTACCGCGCCGCGGGTAGTATGGGCTATCCGTTTTTCGGGGATTTGATTTTAGATTGCATAAACCGCACGGAAAACGCCATGACGCAGGAACACGCGTTTAAAGCCGCGGAGCTTTGTGTCCGCGCGCAAATGCAGGCTAATAGAATCATTCGGCAAGACTAAATTTTAATTGTAACGCCCACCGGGCAATGATCGCTGCCACATATATCAGGCAGGATAAAGGCGTCTTGTACGCATTGGGCCAGCCTGTCGGAAACCAACACATAGTCGATACGCCACCCGACATTTCTTTCCCGGGCGCCGGGCTGATAGGACCACCAGGTATACGCGTCGCGCACATCGGGATGAAGCATGCGAAAGGTATCCTTGAAACCCGAGGCCAAAAGAACCGTCATTTTATGGCGTTCCTCGTCCGTAAAACCGGCATTGCCGCGGTTTGACTTGGCGTTTTTAATATCCATTTCTTGATGCGCCACATTCATATCACCGCAGACGATGACCGGTTTTTCTTTGTCAAGCGCCGTTAAGTACGCCCGCATGGCGTCCTCCCATGTCATACGGTAATCGAGCCGCTCCAACCCGCGCTGCGCATTGGGCGTATAGGTATTAACCAAATAAAAATCCGGGAAAGCGAGGGTTATCACACGGCCTTCCCTATCGTGATCCGCCTCGCCGATGCCCAGCCATATGCCTTGAGGTTCTTTGGCGGTAAAGACGGCCGTTCCCGAGTAGCCTTTTTTCTCCGCGGCGTTCCAATACCCCTTAAGGAAAGAAAACCTATCATCCGCCTGATAGGGCGCCATCTTTGTTTCTTGAATACAAAAAAAATCTGCGTTTAAATCTTTGTAAACATCCGCGAATCCCTTCCCAAAGGCTGCACGCAGCCCGTTCACATTCCATGATACGATTTTTATTTCCATATTTTCGCCTTCTTCGTCTATCAATTGTCAAGTAAAACGACAGCGGAGCGTTTTTCTGCCGTGATGCCGGTTAACGAAAGCCACTTCATTTGCTCTACACCGTCAACAGATCCGCCAAATGCGGCCCATGCGGTGCTTAAGACAACACGGAAACGCGCGGTCGGGTTAGGCTGATAGTTATACGGTTGATCCGGATGAAAGTTAAACACATAGGTATACCGGCCTTTTTTAAACAGAATAACCTTCTCCCGATCGAGCACCGCCATACACTTGGCAGGTTTCTTTCCGCCGCGTCTCGCGGACAGCAGGCGCAGCATCGCCTTATCAAAGGCTAACAGATAAGCATACTTTAAACCGGTGTCCTGCGCTAAATGCCATTGCCGGCGGCAGTAATGATAACTCCAACCATTGCCTTCGCGCGGGAAGTCAATCCATTCGGGATGCCCGAATTCATTTCCCATAAAGTTGAGATAGCCGTCACCGCCCGCGGCGCAGGTGATTAGCCGCAGCATCTTGACCAACGCCATGGCCCGTTCTATGGTGGGATCCGAGTCATCCCTGCGCATGTGGTCATACATGGTGCAATCCGCCATGCGGAAGATGAGTGTCTTATCCCCCACAAGGGCTTGATCGTGGGATTCCGTGTATCCAATTACCTTCTCACCGGGGCGGCGGGTGGTCAGTTCGTACCAAAGCTTCCCTAAGTCCCAATGGGATTCATTTGTTTCCGCAAACGACTTCATATAATCCGGCAAGCCCATGTTTAAACGGTAATCAAAGCCGATACCGCCCTCGTTTACCTTCAGGCACATGCCCGGCATACCGCTCATGTCCTCGGCAATCAGCACACAGCCCGGCCGAATTTCCTTGGCAAGGGATGCGGCAAGCTGCAGGAAGACGATGGCGTCCGAATCCGTGTCTTGCGAAAAATACTGCCCGTAATGACCGAAGGCAACACCCAACCCATGGTGTTTATATAGCATGGAGGTGACGCCGTCGAAGCGGAACCCGTCCAAACGGTACTCTTCCAGCCAGAATTTTATACCGGAAAGCAGAAAATGCAGCACATCCGGCTTACCGTAATGAAACAAGCGCGTCCCCCATGCGGGATGATCGCCCAAGCCGCCGGAGTGGGTCAGCTGATAATCCGTGCCATCAAATTCCGACGGGCCTTCCAAGGTATTTCGGGTCATGTGCGAATGCACCAGATCCATGATGACCGCTATGCCCAACCGATGCGCCTCATCTACAAGGGCCTTGAATTCTTCCGGCGTACCGAAACGTGAAGAAACGGCAAAGAAGTTGGAAACCTGATAACCGAAGGACGCGTAATAAGGATGTTCCATGATAGCCATGATTTGCAACGCCGTATACCCTAACCGGTGGATATACGGCAGAACATTTAACTTAAACTCTGTAAAACCGGAAACCGCGCCTTTTTCGCCCGCCATTCCAATATGGCATTCATAAATGAATAGCCTGTCCTTTGGCGTGACAGGCGGGTTTTGCCAGGGATACTCCCCGGGGTTCCAAATGACCCCGTCAAACGCGCCGTTATCCGGATTCTGCCAAAGCCGTTTGATATAAAGGGGAATCCGTTCAAACCGAACCCCCTTGCGCGTGACGCAAACCCTTACCTTCGAGGCGTGCGGAAGACGCCCCTTGACGCGTACCTCCCAGTCACCGTTCTGCGTACGCCGCATGGGGCAAGCCTGCGCGTCCCATCCGTTAAAATCACCCATCAACGTTAACGCGTCCGCTTCAGGCGCCTTCTCACGGTACACCCAGCAGTGCTCATCCGCTTGATGAAAACCGTAATAATGGTGGCCGTTGGCAAAGTCTGACAGGGTCGTTAACACACCCAGTTTGTTTATCGTTTGACTGTAATAACTCATGCGTGTCCGGATAGCGCCCTCATAAGGCTTCAGCAAAGGGTCCAGTTTGATGATACGCAGAGGTGTCTTCATCACCATAACCTCGATTCTGCCTTAAGCTGTTTATCATGATGGTATGTGAGTCGCGCGCGTTTGTCAATGCATGACAAGATTACCTCTGTTTCCTATAGAGAATGCCGTTATGGTTAAAAACACAAACAATAAATATGTATATTAAAATAATGTTCGGAAATTAGCTTGACTTTAGCGAATAAAATACGTTAGAATGCACTTATTACACTCGTTTTCACGAAAAAGGGGGAAAAACGGATGAAAAAGGTTGCGGTCATCATGGGTTCTGACAGCGATTTGCCGGCGCTCCGCCCGTGCTTTGAAACGTTAATGGCGCTAAGCATTCCGTATGAGGCGCATGTATACTCCGCGCACCGTACACCCGCGGAGGCGGCCGCGTTTGCGCGGGCGGCATCGGACAATGGTTTTGCCGTTATCATCGCCGCGGCGGGGAAAGCGGCCCATCTGGCAGGTGCGTTAGCGGCGCAAACCGTTCTTCCTATCATCGGCATACCGATTAAGAGCGACGCGTTGGATGGCCTGGACGCATTGCTATCTACCGTACAGATGCCGCCGGGGATACCGGTCGCCGTGGTGGCTATTGACGGCGCGAAGAATGCGGCGCTTCTGGCGGCACAGATGATTGCCTTGTCAGACGCTGCATTGTACGACAAACTGCTTGTATTGAAAGAGGATATGCGTCGGCAGGTATTGGCAAAAGATGCCGCGCTGAAACCCGTATGAATGAAAGTGTGTTCAATAAACTGCACGAGGAATGCGGTGTGTTCGGCGTCTTCCTGCGCGGTGATAAAACAGGCGTACTGACCCCAACCTATCATGCCTTATACGCCCTGCAGCACCGGGGTCAAGAGAGCTGCGGCATGGCGGTGAATATCGGCGGTGATTTAAGGTGCTGCAAGGATGTGGGGTTGGTTAATGAGGTATTTACACGCGATGTCATGGAAAAACTATCCGATGGCTGCGCTGCCATAGGACAGTGCCGCCATGCGTCCTCGGATACGAATAACCGCGACAACGCGCAGCCCCTGCTTATCAACAACCATAAGGGGCCCTTTGCGTTATGCCATAACGGCAGCTTAATTAACGCGCAGATGCTTCGCGAACAAATGATGAAAGGCGGCGCGATTTTCCATACGACCGGTGACATTGAGGTCATCGCCCAGATTGTCGCGCAGGAACGGCTGTGTTCGGGCAGTATCGAGCAGGCTGTGGTGCGGGCCATGGAACGGATAGAGGGCGCGTACTCCCTTTTGGTTATGAGCCCTCAAAAGATGATTGCCGCGCGCGATCCCCGCGGTTTCCGTCCGTTATGCATGGGTGACTGGAATGGCGATATCGTTTTTGCCAGCGAAAGCTGTGCCTTGGATGCCATTGGAGCCGCGTTCGTGCGTGATGTGGAACCGGGAGAGGTCGTTGTGGTGACCCGTGAGGGTATTGAAAGCCTGCGCGCGTCATCTGAATGTGATAGCGCGTTATGCGCCTTTGAGTTTATCTATTTTGCGCGTCCGGACAGCCGAATTGACGGCAGCAGCGTGCACACGGCCAGGCTTCGCGCCGGTTCATTTTTAGCCTTAGAACATCCCGTACAAGCCGATGTGGTTGTGGGCGTACCCGACAGCGGAATCGACGCCGCCATCGGTTACTCGCGTCAAAGCGGCATTCCGTATGGTATCGGATTTATTAAAAACCGTTACATCGGCCGCACGTTTATACAACCGGAGCAGCAGCAGCGTGTCCATTCCGTACGTATTAAGTTGAATGTGGTGGAAGCCACTGTCAAAGGGAAGCGCGTGGTGCTTATTGATGATTCCATCGTCCGGGGCAACACCGGCGCGCATATCGTCAGCCTGTTGCGGGAAGCCGGCGCGGCACAGGTTCATATTCGCCTAACCGCTCCCCCGTTTATGTATCCTTGCTATTTCGGCACCGACACGGACAGCGCGGAAAACCTCATCGCCGCGCATCACAGCATTGAGGAAATTGGCCGGATGATGGATTCGGACAGCCTTGGGTTTTTAAACATCGATTATGTGGATAAACTGGCCGAACACTGCAAACGCGGTTTTTGTAAAGGATGTTTTACCGGTACCTATCCCATGCGGACAGTCTGCCGGGAGGATACGCATACGGCTGTTATGTCTCAGCCATTAACAGGCACATCATGACGGACGCATACGGGAATGAACGCTATAAAGAAGCGGGTGTCGACATAACCGCGGGATACCGCGCGGTGGAACTGATGCGGGGGTATGTAGCCAAGACGGCGACCCGCGGCGTTCTGGAGGGTATCGGCGGCTTTGGCGGTTTGTTTGAGCCGGACTTAACCGGTATACGAAACCCCGTACTCGTCAGCGGAACGGACGGCGTAGGCACAAAGCTGAAGCTGGCATTCCTTTTAAATAAGCACGACACGGTGGGCATCGACTGCGTGGCGATGTGCGTTAACGATGTGCTTTGCTGCGGAGCGAAGCCTCTTTTTTTCTTGGATTATTTGGCTGTAGGTAAAAATAACCCTGAGAAGGTGGCGTGTATTGTCGGCGGCGTGGCGGAAGGATGCGTGCAGGCGGGCTGCGCGCTGATAGGCGGTGAGACCGCGGAAATGCGCGGTTTCTACCCGGAAGAAGAATACGACTTGGCCGGTTTTTGTGTGGGTATCGCGGATAAAGCGGCGCTGCTTGATAAAAACCGCATGAAGCCGGGAGACGTGCTCATCGCACTGCCTTCTTCGGGTGTTCACAGCAACGGTTTTTCATTAATCCGCAAAGTGTTTAGCATGGAAAGCGGCGGCCTTACCAATATGCGCTTAAAAGTTACAGAAAGTGATAGTGCGCGGTTGTCCTTGCCGGAAACGTTGTTAACGCCTACAAAGATATATGTTAACGCGGTAATGGCTTTGCTGGATGCGGGCGTAATGCCATGTTCCATCGCGCATATTACCGGAGGTGGCTTTTTTGAAAACATCCCGCGCGCCATGGGTAAAGGTATGCGTGCGAGGATAGAAAAGAAAGCGGTTCGCACCCCACCCGTTTTTAACATCATCGCCGAAACGGGCCGTATCAGTGAACGCGATATGTACTGCACCTTCAATATGGGCGTCGGTATGTGTCTGACGGTGACAAAGGATGAGGCTTCGCGCGCGCTGGCGCTTTTAAAGGCGCATGGTGAGGACGCCTATGTACTGGGCGGGATAGAGGCAGGCGAGGGCGAGTTGGTGCTATGCTGACAATTGCCGTTCTGGTTTCGGGCGGGGGGACAAACTTACAGGCACTTTTGGACGCGCAGAGGAACGGCGTTTTACAAAGCGGTCAAATCGCACTTGTGATAAGCAGCCAAGAAGACGCCTATGCCCTGACGCGTGCCCGTACCGCGGGCATCAAAACGGCGGTTTTGGTAAAGGAGCGCGGTGAATCCTCCAAACGGTACGGACAAAGGCTGCTGGCTGTTTTGCAAACCCATCGGGTCGAGTTAATCGTCCTGGCCGGGTTTCTGCTCATTTTGGATGCCTGTGTCGTTGATGCTTACGAAAACCGTGTCATCAATGTTCATCCCAGCCTCATTCCATCCTTTTGCGGAAAAGGTTATTACGGCCTTAAACCGCATGAGGCCGCGTTGGAAAGAGGCGTGAAGATTACGGGCGCAACCGTGCATTTGGTCAACAATGAACCGGATGGCGGCCGCATTCTGGCGCAAAAAGCCGTGCGTGTCCGCAAGGGCGATACGCCGGAGCGCTTGCAAAAGCGCGTCATGCGCCAAGCCGAGTGGATTTTACTGCCGGCCGAGACGGAAAAGCTGGCTTATCAGCTTAGTCAAACAAGGAGGTAGCGCTTTGAGCCATGTCTTAGACTTACTCAAGGACGTACGGGAAAACGCCTATCCCGGACGGGGTATTGTTTTGGGGATTTCAGCCGATGGCGGCAGCGCTGTCGCCGCCTACTTCATCATGGGGCGAAGCGACAACAGCCGTAACAGGGTGTTTGTACAAAAAGGGGACGGAATAGTCACCGAGGCTTTTGACCCTGCAAAAATGAAGGATCCCGATTTAATTATTTATCAGCCGGTACGGGTATGCTCCGGCGGAGTCACCGTGGTCTCCAATGGGGACCAAACCGACACGATCGCGGCTTTTCTGGAAAGCGGGAAATCCTTTGAGGAGGCAGTCCGTACCCGTACCTTCGAGCCGGACGCACCCAATTATACGCCCCGCATATCCGGTCTGCTCACATTACGCGATGGGTTGGTAAGCTATAAACTGTCTATTTTAAAGTCCTGCGGGGGTGATTCGAAAAGCCCGCAGCGTTTCTTCTTCGAGTACCCCGCGCCGCGGGCGGGCGAGGGGCATTTTCTGCATACCTATGCGGCGGATGGATCCCCCCTTCCGAGCTTTATGGGGGAACCCAAACGCGTTGCGATAACCGGTGACGCGGATACCTTCACCGCGGCGCTTTGGGCCGGTCTGGATAAGGATAACAAGATAAGCCTCTTTGTACGCTTTACGGATATAAAAACCGGCAGCATACAGACACGCATCCTTAATAAATATATCCAATAAACGTGAGGTCTTACTATGTACCAGCTTGAATTAAAATACGGGTGTAACCCAAACCAGAAACCCGCGCGTATCTTTGCTAAAGCCGGAACGCTGCCGCTTCAAGTGCTCAGCGGCAAGCCCGGATATATTAACTTTTTAGACGCGCTGAACGGTTGGCAGTTGGTGCGGGAGTTAAGGCAGGCTACAGGCCTTCCCGCCGCGGCCAGTTTTAAGCATGTCAGCCCCGCGGGCGCGGCTGTCGGGCTGCCGCTGCCCGATACACTGCGCCGCAGCTGTTTTATACAGGATGAACCTTTGTCTGTGCTGGCCTGCGCCTATGCCCGCGCACGCGGCGCGGACCGTATGAGCAGCTTTGGAGATTGGATTTGTTTATCAGACCCATGCGACGCGTCCACCGCCCGGCTCATTACGCGCGAGGTGTCCGACGGCGTCATCGCGCCGGGTTACGATTTAGACGCGCTTGAAATGCTAAAGCGAAAACGCGGCGGCTTTTATAACATCGTTCAAATCGATGCAAGTTACACACCCGAAGCGTTGGAACAAAAAGAGGTATTCGGCATCACCTTCGAGCAGGAGCGCAACACACTGGAAATCGACGATGCTTTATTCATGAATATCGTATCGGCTAAGAAAGCCTTACCGCCCGATGCGAAACGGGATTTGAAGATTGCGATGATCACCTTGAAGTATACGCAGTCCAACTCCGTATGCTTTGTGAAGAACGGGCAGGCTATCGGAATCGGCGCGGGGCAGCAAAGCCGTATTCACTGCACGCGGTTAGCGGGCGACAAGGCGGATAATTGGTGGCTGCGCCAACATGAAAAAACGCTGAACCTGCCCTTCTTGGAAACGCTTAAACGTCCTGACCGTGACAATGCCATAGATCGTTATATCAGCGGCGAATCGGGCGATGTACTGGCGGACGGCGCTTGGCAAACCCGTTTCACGCATCAACCGGAAGCCTTATCAGGCGACGAGAAACGGGCATGGCTCGGACAGTTAACGGATGTTACCTTAGGCAGTGACGCTTTCTTTCCCTTCCGTGACAATATCGACCGCGCGGCGCGAAGCGGTGTTCGCTATGTTGCCGAACCCGGCGGCTCTATCCGCGATGACGCGGTCATCGCGGCTTGCGACCAATACGGGATGACCTTAGGTTTCACAGGGCTGCGGCTGTTCCATCATTAATTGCTTAAAAACGGAGGGCTTAACCTGAAAGTATTGGTCGTAGGCGGCGGCGGACGAGAGCATGCCATCATTCAAAAACTAAAAGAAAACCCTGCAATCGACACGATATACTGCGCGCCGGGTAACGGCGGCATCGCCTTGACGGCAACTTGTGTTCCCATCGGGGCCAAGGAGATAGAAAAGCTGGCGGATTTTGCACAGGAACACCGCATGGATTATGTGGTTGTCACGCCGGATGATCCGTTATGCTTAGGGTTGGTAGACCTGCTGGCCGCACGCGGTATACCGACCTTCGGCCCCTGTAAAGCCGCCGCGCGACTGGAAGGCAGCAAAATATTCGCAAAAGATCTCATGCGCCGGTACGGTATCCCTACGGCTGATTACCTTGCCTTTGACGACTATCAAACCGCATTGCGTTATGTGAGGAACGCCGCCTGCCCGATGGTGATAAAGGCTGACGGGCTGGCTTTGGGAAAAGGCGTTCTTATCTGCCATACCCGCCGTGAAGCGGAAGAAGCCGTTACCGCTCTCATGCAAGAAGGGAAGTTCGGCTCCTCCGGCAGCCGCATTGTTGTGGAAGCGTTTCTGCAAGGCCCTGAGGTTTCCGTACTCTGTTTCACCGATGGTACAACCTTACGCCCCATGGTATCCTGTATGGATCACAAGACGGCGCTTAATGGTGATAAGGGATTAAATACCGGCGGCATGGGCGTTATTGCGCCGAACCCGTTTTATGCACAAGACATTGCCAAGGTATGCTTAGATACGATTTTCCTGCCCACACTGCATGCCATGCGTGCCGAAGGCTGCCCCTTTCAAGGCTGCCTCTACTTTGGCCTTATGTTAACCGACAGCGGCCCGAAGGTCATCGAGTATAATTGCCGCTTTGGCGATCCGGAAGCGCAAACCGTATTATCTCTTCTAAAAAGCGACCTGTTCACCCTCATGCAAGCTACGACCAACGGTACATTAAACCAAACGGAATGTCGGTTTTCCGATGAGGCTTGTTGCTGTGTCGTGTTTGCTTCCGGAGGGTACCCTGAACGGTACGAAACGGGCAAGCCTATTATGGGCATTCCGGCGGCTGAGAAGCTTGCGAATATATTTCATGCCGGTACCCGATTAACAGAAAACGGCATCATCGAGTCATCGGGCGGCCGGGTACTGAATGTGACGGCTACAGCCGATACATTGCGCAGCGCGGTCAAGCGCGCGTATAACGCGGCGAGCCTGATAACCTTTGAGGGTATGTACATGCGAACCGATATCGGTGAAAAAGCGCTATTAAAGACAGAGTGGAAAACCGACCATGAGCGTTAAGCGTATTTATGTTGAAAAAAAGCCCCCTTATGATGTGGAGGCGCAATGGGTCTTCAAAGAGATTCGTGATAGTTTACTGATTACCAGCGTGACGGGCGTACGGTTGTTGAACCGTTATGATGTGGAGGGCATCAACCGGGTTCTCTTTGATCAGTGCAAGCCCATTGTGTTCATGGAACCGCCATTGGATATCGCCTATGACGCGCTGCCGCAGGTATCCGGCGCGGTTATCGCCTGTGAATACCTGCCCGGCCAGTTTGACGCGCGGGCGGCCAGTTGCCGGGAGTGTATTCAATTTGTCAGTCAAGAGGCTAACCCCACCGTACATACCGCAAAAATATACTTGTTGGAAGGAAACCCGACCGCACAGGAGCTTCATCGTATCCGGCAGTATTTAATTAACCCGGTGGAGTCAAGGGAAGCGGATCTTAGCGAGAAGACAACGCTTGTCTTGCAGGTTCCTATTCCCGACACCATAAAAGTACTCGACGGGTTCAGGTCATCGGATGATACGGGCATCGCACGGTTGATAAAGGCATATGGTTTGGCAATGGATGAAGCTGACCTTCAGTTTTGCCAGACTTATTTCCGTACCCAAGGCCGTGATCCCACGGTTACCGAGCTGCGCGTGATTGACACCTACTGGAGCGATCATTGCCGCCACACCACTTTCTTAACCGTTTTGGATGAAGTAACCATTCAAAAACCGGCTGTGGAGAAGGCGTTCCGCCGATATCTGGACCTACGGGCTTGTGTGTACGACGGCGAGTGCAGACCCATACATTTGATGGATATCGCCACCATCGGCGCAAAGGCGTTAAAGCGGCAGGGTTTGTTGGCCAATGTCGACGAAAGCGAGGAGATCAACGCCTGTTCCGTCAAGCTGGATGTTCAATTAGGCGGCGCTACGGAGCCGTGGTTGTTGCTGTTTAAAAACGAGACCCATAACCATCCCACCGAGATAGAACCATTTGGCGGCGCGGCGACATGCATCGGGGGCGCCATACGAGACCCCCTTTCAGGCCGGGCGTATGTATATCAGGCGATGCGCGTAACCGGTGCCGCCAATCCTTTAATGCCCGTAGTAGAAACCATGCCGGGGAAGCTGCCTCAACGGAAGCTGGTCACCACGGCGGCGGCGGGTTTCAGCGCTTATGGCAATCAGGTGGGCTTGGCTACCGGCTTGGTGGATGAGCTTTACCATGACGGATACGCCGCGAAACGCTTGGAAATAGGCGCCGTGGTGGGGGCGGTACCCGCCTGTCATGTGCGCCGTGAACACCCGCTTCCGGGCGACCTGGTTATTTTACTGGGAGGCCGAACGGGCCGTGATGGCTGCGGCGGAGCGACAGGTTCTTCAAAGAGCCACCAACTTGCCAGCGTTGATACCTGCGGCGCGGAGGTACAAAAGGGAAACCCTGTAACAGAACGCAAGCTTCAACGGCTGTTCCGCGAAAAACAGGCGTCTTTGATGATAAAGCGCTGCAATGATTTCGGAGCGGGCGGCGTCTGCGTGGCGATAGGTGAACTGGCTGACGGTTTAAAGATTAATCTTGACAAGATACCCAAGAAATATGAAGGGCTTGACGGTACGGAGCTGGCTATTTCCGAGAGTCAGGAGCGCATGGCCGTGTTGGTGGCAAAGGAGGACGCGGAGGCATTTATAGCCTTAGCTTTAACTGAAAATTTGGAGGCCGCGGTTGTAGCGGAGGTAACCCGTGAGCCATACCTTCAAATGATGTGGAACGGGCGGCGTATCGTCAATCTTTCCCGCGCATTTTTGGGCAGTAACGGCGCGGAAAAACACGCGAAAGCGTTTGTGCCCGACGCTTCTGTTCAAAACACACCCTTTGAAGGTGTCACCCTGACAGAAAAATACCGCAGTATGGTTTCGGATTTAAACATATGCGGCAAAAAGGGGCTTGTTGAAAGGTTTGACAGCACCATCGGCTCTGGAACGGTGTTCATGCCTTTTGGCGGACGCAGACAGCTCACACCCATTCAAACGATGGCAGCTAAATTACCCGTTGTGGGAGGCGACACCACTACCGTCAGCGGCATGAGTTATGGGTTCTATCCGCAGACGATGGCGCAAAGCCCCTTTGAAGGCGCTTACCTGTCTGTAACGGACAGCCTGGCAAAGCTAGCCGCGGCAGGTTTTGATATCACTGGCGCGGCCCTCACTTTTCAAGAGTATTTTGAGCGTATGACCAATGATCCTGCCCGCTGGGGAAAGCCGTTGTCGGCATTACTGGGCGCTCTTTGCGCCCAACTGGACTTTGGTGTTGCGGCTATCGGCGGCAAGGACAGTATGAGCGGCTCGTTTGAAGACCTGAATGTACCTCCCACATTGGTCAGCTTCGCCGTCGCTTCCGGCTTAAGCGGCACGGTTATTTCGCCGGAATTGAAGGCTGCAGGGCACTGCCTGAGGCTGCTGGCCGGTGACCCGTATGACGGGGCCGGGTTGAAAGACAATTACATGACGTTATACCGTATGATCTGTGATAAAAAGGTTATCTCCGCTTGGGCAGTAGGATGGGGTGGCATCGCCGAGGCGGTCTTTAAAATGGGGCTTGGCAACCAAATCGGCGCGCATCTTATCTGCGACGGCGACTTATTCGCGCAAGCCTTCGGCAGTATATTGATAGAAATGGCCGATGGCGAGGCCAACGCGGACGGACCCGGCGTTTATATAGGCCATACCATTGAAGAGCATGTGCTTCGTATAGACGGAGAGACAATTGATTTCAAACCGTTGGAAGCACTTTATGAAGGGAAGCTTGCCGGCGTGTTCCCATATATCCATAAGGATACGGGTGCGGTAAAAACGGTATCCTATACCGTGCCGCGGTCTGTCAAGCCCGCGGCGCGCACGTATAAGCCGATGGCTTTTATACCGGTTTTTCCGGGTACCAATTGTGAGACGGATACCGCCGCGGCGCTGAGCCGAGCAGGGGCGGAGCCAAATATTTTTATAATTAAGAATATCACACCCGCCGCGATTTCCGAAGCCTTACGAGAAGCCGCACGGATGATAAGTAAAAGCCAAATGATTGTGTTCCCCGGTGGTTTTTCCGGCGGTGACGAGCCGGACGGTTCGGGAAAGTTCATCAACGCGTTTTTCCGCAACACAGCCGTAAAAGACGCGGTATGCGATTTGATGGAGCGGCGCGGCGGCCTTATCTTAGGTATATGCAACGGCTTCCAAGCGCTTATCAAGCTTGGTTTGCTGCCTTATGGTAAAATTACGGATACCGATGAGAAGAGCCCTACCTTAACCTATAACGCTATCGGACGCCATCAAAGCATGCTTGTACGCACACGCATTGCCAGTAACCTCAGCCCCTGGCTTCAAAAGACTAGGGTCAACGACATCCACACCCTTCCTATCTCCCATGGAGAAGGGCGGTTCGTTGCCAACCAAGATATGTTGGAACAGCTTTTGGCAAACGGTCAAATCGCTACGCAATATGTGGATTTAAATGGTATACCCACGATGGACATACGGCACAATCCCAATGGATCCGCCTGGGCAATAGAGGGTATCACCAGCCCCGACGGGCATGTGTTAGGTAAAATGGGGCATACGGAACGTGCCGGAAAAGACCTATACAAGAATGTGGACGGAAACAAGTTCCAACCTGTCTTCGAGAGCGGCGTCGCGTTCTTTCAATAAGGCGAAGCCGAAATTATTTATTACAACTTAACTGTCATGATACGCAGGGGTGTTCGGCTGCCTTTGCCAGCAAGTACTCCGCTTCTTCGGTGTTATCAAACCCGGCTGACATCCATAATCCCTTGTAGGGGAACTGTCTTTGGACTTCCAATGCGCTCTTGGCGCTATCCAACCCGTGAAGGACAAGGCATTTTCCGGCCTTGAAAATCTTTTCGTAAAGCGGGAACCATTTTTCATCCGAAACCGCCGCGTTTCCGTCACCCGGCACCCATTGGATGCCATCCAGGCCCGGCAAGGTAAGCAATCGGTCCACATGAGCAATCTGCCCGGGGCCGTCTAAATGGTAAATGCTATGGTCCAGAAACGCGGCGATACGTGTGAGTGAGGGCATCACGAAGCGCGTAAAGTCGTCCGGTGAAATCATCGCGGAAAAATCGCATTGCAGGGGATAATATGTCGTCTCGCACCAGGGCCCCAACCAAGCGCCGTGCCCATGCTGCCCGCAAGCGCGGATGACGCCGCGCAAACGCGCATAACAAATTTTCCACGCCTCATCGATCATCTCAACTGCTTGCAGCACCTGATCGGGATAATCGATCAAGTCTGTCAGTAAAGTTTGCGTATCTCGCAAAGAAGCCAAAATATCTAAGTTGCCGCCCAAATCACTCACACCGATTAAGTAACTGCCGTCATACCGGTCTGCCAACAACTGCGTCATTCCGGTCACCATCCGGTACATAGGCGAATCTTCTATCAAACGCAAATCCTTTAAACGGCTCCAATCTTTAAGGAAGGTATAGCCCTCCCCAAACCACACGGTGTGCTCGGTGGGGATATAATCGCTCCCCATCATCGCGGCCAAGCATCCGGGGCCGTAATTAGCCCAGTCCTGCGGAATGGCGTCCCCAAAAAAACGTGTGTTTTGAATATAACCGCGCAACGTTTCATATCGGCCTTCCAAGTTGCTTAGCCTGTCATGCTGATCAACAGGCGCCGTGTCCGTTTGTTTTGCTTTCCGATCCTCAACCGTGATACTCAAGATGGGCCTGTCCGATGGTTCATGTTTCCAAAACGCGTCATACCGTTTAAGCGTACCTGCGGGCATGTGCTTCATATGCTTTCTCCTTCATCAACTTATAAACCATACGGTTTAACCAAAATATTTTATGCTTGCATCATAACATAACCGGATTGCCGCTCACAAGAATAACTTGTAACTATTCTTTCGCTTCCAACGTGATTGGGATGGTACGTTGCGCATCCGGAGTGCCGCTATCGGTTGGTATGGACAGTAGCATTTTATCAGGCCAGATGTCGGGTGGAACAACCCGATAGGTCACGGTCACCTTTCCCGGTTCTCTAAAAGACCAACTGCGGACTTGGGTGACACCCAAAGGCTGTCCAGCAGATGTGTAGACCTGCGCGGTTCCCCAAGTATGCGAAATCGCATCCAACGCGGAGTCGCTTTTTCCGCTGATAGATAAGACGATACTTGCACTGATAGGTGAAAAGCTGGCCTCTTCCAAAGAGAATGTAAAGCCATCTATAATCTGTTGCAAAGGCTGCGCGTTACGCGTGTGTTCGTTTATATCGGTTGTAAGTACAGTGAAGCGCATCCCGTCGGGTACGATCTTGAAGCGGCACTCCGCATCCCACATCAAGGGAAGCCCCACCTCAAATGACGAACGATCTTTCAGCGTCTTATCCCTGGGTTCCAGTGATACGAAGTAGCGCATTTCGCCGGGTTCCTCGCCGGGTAGAGCCAGTTGATCATGCGGGGAATCCTTCTCGCCATTAATCTCAATCCAGTCGCCTACGGTGCACAGATTGTCCTGCTGCGCCGCGGGCATGACCCACTCAAAGTCCTCGCCTTGCGCCGCAATCCGTTCGGTGGCGCTGCGGTCGCGCATAGCGTACAGTATACGCAGTTCATGACCGTCGTACAATGCCTGGCACACCGTCACATCCACATGAGGGAAGGAAACCGTGACCAGCGGATGCTGTACCAAGGCGTCCGCCTGTGTTTGCCGAGGCAAATCCTGCGGGTACACATGGCCGGTATAGATGTTGAAAACATCGATACGCAACAGCGTGGCGACAGCCGCCGCAGCCAGCGCAAGAAGCAGTATAGCGGCGAGAACCAGTACCGCGATTCGCCGAGGGCGCAAGAGGGTGGGACGCTCCCGTGGGATCGACGCGACGGGATGTAACGCGGATTGAATCCGGGCCCAAATTTCATCCTTCCGAGGAGTGGGCTGGGTTTCGCGTTGAGGGTTAAGCAAAAGAGTGCATTCATCAATCAGCGCGCAGTCGATCCGCTCTGCCGGCAATTGAATCTGCCAGTCCAGAATATATGCCGCATCCTGGGAAGTGAGCATGCCGTGCGCAAACAGGCGTTGGGGTGCTTTATTTTGTTGTGGATTCCACTTTTCCTTCATACGCTATACCCACCTCTCTGATACCTATACGTCTTTTAAACTCGGCTTCCTAACAGGATCCACAAGAAAAGTGTGAACATCTCCGGGTGCTCGTAAATTTTCTTTTTAATCCTGCTGATGCGCATCCACACGCCGCTTTCGGTTAATCCGTATTGCACCGCTACTTGCTTAGCGCTTTGACCGCCCAGCGTATAATCAAGGAATAGCCGCGTATTTTCTATGCCCAGCAATGCTTTGAGCGCCTCGATTTTTTCCTTATACAACAGGTTGTCCGCTATGCTGGGCGTAGGATCTGCCAATGGTGGAGCAGAATCCGGGTCATCCAATGAATAGGACGCAGCTTTTGTCCTTCGCCCTTCTTTTTTCATGCGCGCTTGGAGCTCGAACCGCAGCGCGACAACAAGCCAACCGCCGATATTCGGATGGTCAACCAGTTTGTTTCGTTTACGCCACAAAGCGATAAAGACTTCCTGCAACGCATCATATAAACCATCCAACAAAGCGGGTTGCCCCTTGCATAGGTGCACGCCGACATCATAGAGAAGGTCGTAATACTGATTGAATAAAGCTTCCAGCCATTTTGCTTGGGAGGATTCACTCACGGCGTTCACCTCACAAGTCCAATTGTAGCACAAATGCGTCATGTGTGTTAGGAATGCTAGCCGAACGGCAGTAGATAGAGTGAAAGGGGTGTTTCGATGAAAAGCAGCTCAAGGGTTCTCTCAATGATGATAGCTATACTGCTGGTTTTGATAGCCGTCGGTTCCGCTTCAGCCGCAAACCGTGTCACGATCAACAACATCCGCGAGGAAGTCCGGGGTGGCTGGCGTCAAACCTACGAGGCACACGGGCGGAAAATTGTCGTAGATGTGGAGATTGACATTCCGGACGTCTCGATTATACCGGTAGTTCGCGTGGGCTTCCCGCCGCAGCTTACGCCAAACAATGATTGAGGCGAAATATACT